>JACCXW010000269.1 GCA_013696785.1 Geodermatophilaceae bacterium
CGCGTGGGGGCCACGCTCAGGACGTCGTACGCCGGCCGCACGCACACCTACGCGTATGCCGAGGACGGCGACGTCGTTTGGCTCGGCCGCGACGGGCGGACCTGGGCCGTCCGCGAGCAGGAGCGGCTGGCCGCCGCACGGCACGACACGACGACGACGGGCGGGCCGCTGATCTCGCCGATGCCCGGGACGGTCACCGTGGTTTCAGTGGCAGTGGGTGACACGGTCCGCGCCGGTCAGTCCATGGTGGTCGTCGAGGCGATGAAGATGGAGCACTCGGTCGCCGCGCCGTCTGACGGGACCGTCACCGAGCTGTTCGTCCACAGTGGACAGCAGGTCGCAATGAATGCTCCGATTGCCGTCATAACCGCGGTCCAGGAGGGCTGAGAGCAATGCCTACCCAGCTACCGGGGCTTCCCGAGCGGGTCGCAATCTACGAGGTCGGCCCCCGCGACGGCTTGCAGAACGAGAAAGCTGTCGTCCCGGTGGAGATCAAGGTGGAGTTCATCGAACGCCTGGTCTCCGCCGGCCTGCGCACGATCGAGGCGACGAGCTTCGTGCACCCGAAATGGGTGCCGCAACTGGCGGACGCCGACGTACTGATCCGTGATCTGCAACGCGTGGACGGTGTGCGCTATCCGGCGTTGGTACCGAATGAGCGCGGACTGGACCGGGCGCTTGCCCTCGGCGTCATGGACATCGCGATCTTCGCCAGCGCGACGGAGTCCTTCGCGCAGAAGAATCTCAACCGCAGCCTGGACGGGCAGATCACGATGTTCGAGCCGGTCGTCCGCCGGGCGCGGGCGGCCGGCTTGTCCGTGCGCGGCTACGTGTCCATGTGCTTCGGCGATCCGTGGGAGGGCGACGTCCCGATCGCCCAGGTCACCAGGGTCGGCCGACAGCTGCTCGACCTCGGCTGCTCGGAACTCTCCCTCGGCGACACGATCGGCGTCGGAACGCCGGGACAGGTGCATGCCCTGCTGCGCGCTTTCGTCGACGTGGGGACACCCGTCGAGGCCCTCGCCGTACATTTCCACGATACCTACGGGCAAGCGCTGTCGAACACATTGGCGGCACTGCAGGCTGGATTGTCCACAGTGGACTCCTCGGCGGGCGGACTCGGTGGTTGTCCCTACGCGGAGAGCGCGACGGGCAACCTTGCCACCGAGGATCTGGTCTGGCACCTGCACGGGCTGGGGATCGACACCGGTGTCGACCTTGAGGCACTCGTGCGGACGAGCGTTTGGATGTCCAAGGCACTCGGGCGGCCAAGTCCGTCGAGAGTGGTCCAGGCAATGAGCAAAGGAGAGTAGATGTTGGACTACCGGCTCGACGAGGAGCTGGAGGCCCTGCGGCAGACGGTGCGTGAATTCGCCGTCGAAGTAGTGGCACCGGTCATCGGCGACTACTACGAGCGCAACGAGTTCCCGTACGAGATCGTCGGCCAGATGGGCAAGATGGGCCTGTTCGGTCTGCCCTTTCCCGAGGAGTACGGCGGGATGGGTGGCGACTACTTCGCCCTGTGCATCGCCCTGGAGGAACTCGCCCGTGTCGACTCCTCGGTCGCGATCACGCTGGAGGCCGCGGTGTCGCTCGGCGCGATGCCGATCTTCCGGTACGGCACCGAGGAGCAGAAGCGCGAGTGGCTGCCGCGGCTGTGCGGTGGAGAGATGTTGGGCGCGTTCGGGCTGACCGAGCCCGGTGGCGGTTCGGACGCCGGCGCCACCCGGACTACGGCTCGGGTGGACGGCGACGAGTGGGTACTGAACGGCACCAAGGCCTTCATCACGAACTCCGGCACGGACGTCACCGGTTTTGTCACCGCGACGGCCGTCACCGGCGAGCAGGTCGACGGGCGCAAGGAGATCTCCGCGATCCTGGTTCCGTCGGGTACACCGGGCTTCAGCGTGAGCAAGAAGTACTCCAAGGTCGGCTGGAACGCCTCTGACACCCGGGAGCTGTCCTTCGACGACTGTCGCGTCCCCGCGGCGAATCTGGTCGGGGTGCGGGGGCGGGGCTACGCCCAGTTCCTCTCGATCCTGGACGAGGGCCGGATCGCCATCGCCGCGCTGTCGGTCGGCCTGGCGCAGGGCTGCGTGGACGAGAGCGTGCGCTACGCCAACGATCGGGAGGCCTTCGGTCATCCGATCGGGAAGAACCAGGCGATTGCGTTCAAGATCGCCGACATGGACGTGCGCGCGTCGACGGCCCGGCTGTCCTACTACCGGGCGGCGGAGCGGATGCTGCGGGGCGAGCCGTTCAAGCGGGAAGCCGCCATCGCGAAGCTGTACGCCTCGGAGATCGCGGTCACGAACGCCCGCGAGGCGACCCAGGTGCACGGTGGGTACGGGTTCATGAACGAGTTCCCGGTGGCCCGGATGTGGCGGGACTCCAAGATCCTGGAGATCGGGGAGGGTACGTCGGAGGTCCAGCGGATGGTCATCGCCCGCGAGCTCGGCCTCTGACCGCCAGCCGCGATGATCATGGGGTTCGGCCGGTCAGGACCGGTGAAACCTCATGATCATCGCCGGCGGCTATCCGGCTGAACCCCAGTCCGGTCGGCTCTCCCACAACGGTCCGGTAGGCACGAGCTGCACGTCGTCACCGTCGACGGTCATGGTGTAGATGTCGGCGTTGCCGGCCGGGCCGACGCCTGGGGTACGAGCGAAGACGATGTGGGTGCCGTCGGGTGAGTACGACGCACCGTCATCCCCGGTGGCGACAACCTTCTGCCGCGTCACTTGGGTGAGCCCGGATCCGTCAGCGCCGATCGTGTAGATCGCCGTATCCCGCTACTCGTTGCCGATCAGGGGTCCGGTCTGGCGCTGGAAGGCGATGGTCTGCCCGTCCGGCGACCAGGCCGGCCCGCCGGCGCAGCCGCCGCCGTTAGCGCAGCCCACGCCGAGCTGAGTGCTGGTGAGCTGGGTGAGGTTGGACCCGTCGGCGTCGACGACGAACAGCCAGGCGTACAGGCAGTCGGTGCCGCAGCCGTTGGGGTTGACCCGGACAAGGGCCAGCCGCTGCCCGTCGGGGGACCAGTCCGGGGCACGGCCGCCCCGGCCGAGGCGACCTTCCGGTGAGTGGTTTGCGTAGAACTCCGTTCATGATTCCCTTCCTCCGTGATTCATCCGCGGACAGTCATGCAGGCAGACGCGAAGGGGCGCCAGGCGGTCAAGGTTGTTCCACCCACGGTTGACCGGCGAAGAGCAACTGCCTCGCTGCACACGTCTCCGAAACCGGGGTGAACAGCAGCTCGTCTGCGACCGCCGTCCAGCGGTAGATGCCCGTCGGGGTACTGCCGGGCGACTCGGCACACACCGGATCGTTGCTGAGGGCGACGACGCGCATCTCGTTTTCCGCCACCCCATAGGCGATGCCGGCCGACCAGCCCTGAAAGGCTTCCGGCGGCTCGAGCCGAATGTGGCCGTCCCGGCCGAGTTCGATCACCCAGTGGCCGGCCATGCCGTGTTGTTCGGCGAGCGCCGAGTTGCCGACCTCGACGGCGTACACGCCGTCAAGGCCCTGCGGGTCGCGTGGAACGTCGGCGACTACGTCCCGAGGCTCCCGTAGCTCCTCCAGTACGACGGGTGTGCCCACGAGGAGGCAGGCGACGAGGATTGCCACCGCCAGGCTCAGTCCTCCCTGGCGAACGCGCAATCGACGGCGCCTCCTGAGATGGACGCGTGTCAGCGACCCTTCGACGTCGGTCGCGGGAGCTGCGGTCGCGGCTCGGTCCAGGCCCTCGCGGAGCAGGTGATCAAGCGACACCGTGGGCTCCTTCTCCGAGGATGGTGGCGAGGCGCCGCCTGGCCTTGTGCAGCTGCACCCGCGCGGTCGCAGGCGAGCATTCGAGCAGGCTCGCGATCTCCGAAACCGGTCTGTCCTCGAAGTAGAACAGCACGATCGCGGCGCGCTGACCCGGCGGCAGGAGTTTCACCGCGGCAACGACGTCGGTGTCGGTCTCCCCGATCCCGGAGACTGTTCCCATCGGCTGGGAGCTGCCTTCGAGTGTCCGACGCTTGCGGTCCCTGGCCGCTGCTCGACCCGCCATCCGGATGGCCACCCGCCGTACCCACGAGCCCGGCTGTTCGTAGCGGGAGACCTTGACCCAGTGGTCGAGGAGCCGGACGAAGGCGTCCTGCGCGATCTCCTCCGCGCGGCCGCGGTCGCCCACGATGAGCGACACGGTTCGAACGACACGTTGGAACTCAGCGCGGAAGAAGACGTCGAACTCGGCCGCCGGCTCCACCATGTCGCGCGTTCTCGAGCCAGGTGCCGTCGCCGCCACGTGCACATCGGTCATCTGTACGGCGTTCGACCTGACTCCGTTTGCGGGCATCATCCCTCCTCCAGGAACAGACCCGAGGCTCGCTGAACGTTTACGCGTCGTTGACGGCGGCGTCAGTACGCGGGCACGGTGAAGGTCGCCGGCCGGCCGCCGACATCGAACGTGATGGTCATGTCGGCGCCGTCGATGAGGAACCGGCCATTGAGATGCACCGTCGTCGTACGACTACCAGGACCGGTCACGGTGAACTCGCCGTCGAAGACATCGGAGCCGTCCTCGATCACGGTTATGGGACCGCTGACGGCCACATCCTCGGTGAAGTGCGCGTCGCCGAGCGTCCACTGCGCTCCGTTGTCGATCGGCTCGTAATCGACCATTCCGCCCCTCAGCGCAACGCTGTCCCCGGTGATGTAGAAGTTGTGCTGGACGCTGTCCATCACAGTCCACGCCGCGACGGTGGCGAGCCGGCGGGTGTTCGTCGAGGCCAGCCGGCCGCCGGTCTGTTGGGCCGCGGGCGCGTCGGCCACAGTGGTCGGGAAGCTCCCCGGCACCCACCAGCCCCCAGCTGGTTCGTCGGCGCACGAAGTGTCACCGGCGGCCAGCTCGAGGATGAACCGCTGGACGAGTTCGGGGCCGCAGTCCGACCAGAACTGTGGATCGTGGCCGGCGGCGGTGATGCTGACAAAGATGGAATCGACCATCACGTCGGTGGCCAGACGCGCGACGGATTCCGGCACCGGCAGGTCGTATTCCCCGCCGAGCACCAGGGTCGGGACCCCGTCGACCCGGGCACCCTCCGGGTACATCGGCCGATCCTCCCAGCTGGAGGCGATGCACGGTGCCGGCTGGAACCCGTGGTAGCCGGGAGCCGCCCACGCCTGCTTGGAGATCGGGCCGTAGAAGGCCGGTTCGGCGGCGAACGCGGCGGCATACTGCGCCGCACGCGCCGAGGGCGGTGCGCCCTTGTCCCAGGGGAGCACACCGTCCACGCATGACCTCGCCAGGGCATGCCCCACCGAGAACGACCGCAGGTCGTCGCCGAACCCGTCTGCCGGATCCACGTCCGCGGCCAGCCGCAGCAGTGGTACCGGGTCGCCCCGTCGCAGCGCCGTGGTCGCCGGCGTGATCTCGCCCGGCCCGGTGAAGTGCGCCCCGTTGAGGTACATGATGAAGTTGGACAGGAGATTCTCCGTGACGGTGATCTCGTGCGAGACACCCGCTGAGTCGACGCCGACACCGCTCACCGGGTCGTTGCGTAGCGAGTGGGCCAGCGCGGCGAACGACTGGGTGGGGTCAGGGTTCAGGGCGGCGCAGGCCGGAGAGCGACCACACACGCCGGCGACGATGCCGGGCATCGCCTCGGGGGCGTACGAGTAGAACGGGTCGGTTCCGACGACGATCGCGGGGGAGGAGAGCACGGCCGACCGCACCCGGTCGGGATAGCGCTGGGCGTAGGTGATCATGTCGGCTCCCGCGTACGACCCACCGAACACGTCGATCTGCTGGTATCCGAAGGCAGCACGGACGTCGTCGAGGTCGTCGGCGACATCGGTGGTGCTGTACAGGTCCGCGGTGTCACCGAGCAGGTTGTGGCAGCCAGCCGCGGATTGGTACAACGGACCGCCGGCTTGCAGGGCGGGGCAGTTGATCACGTCGGACAGGCCGACGCCGCGCTGGTCGATGAACACCAGGTCGCGGGTCTCGGCAACCTCGGGCAGAACGAAGAATGCGAAGCCGTACTTGGGGCCGGACGTGATCGAGCAACCCGGTCCGCCGCACGTGACGAACACCGCTCCGTCCGCCTTCGCCTCCTGGCCGGTGTGCGGGAAGACCTCGACATGGAGGTTTACCACCCGCCCGTCAGGGCTTCGGCGGTCTAGTGGAACGGGCAGGGTGCCGCAGAGGAAGGTCGGATCCTCCTCACACGGCACCAGCAGCCTGGCTGTATCCATCAGGTCGGCGCCTCCGGGCCGTACCGCCGCCGGGGTCGCCGAGCGCGCCCGGGCCTCTAGCTCCTGGGTGGTCGGAGCGCCCGCCGAGCTGCCCGACCGCCACTTGC
>JACCXW010000284.1 GCA_013696785.1 Geodermatophilaceae bacterium
GACAGGGTGCGGCCGGTGTAGGCCGCTCCGGGCGGCACACCCGTGTCCGCCGACCAGGCGGCGAGCACCTGCGCGGCCGAACCCGCGGTCATCGGCAGCCTGGCCCCCACCGGAACGGTGTCGCGCAGACCGCTGACCCGGTCGACCGCGGCGACGCACAGTCGCCAGGCGCCCTCGCGCCGGTACAGCTGCGTGCTTTCCCCGGTCTGCTCGCTCAGCTGCCGAAGCACGGCGGGAGCGGCCGCCAGCAGCGGATCGGAGCCCGCCAGGGCACTCAGCGCGGGGCCGGGCAGCCAGCGACCGTCCTGATCGCGGGTGAGCAGGCCGTGCACCTCCAGCGCGACGGCGATGCGGTGGACGGTTGCCCGCGGCAGCGCCGTACCGGCGACGAGGTCGGCAAGGGAGGACGGTCGGGCGGCGGCCGCGGCAAGGACGGAGACCGCCTTGTCCAGTACAGCGATACCGCTAGACTGTCCCACGAAGCGATATTAGCGTCTCATATGATGGGATGGCACCGAATGGGCATCACTTTGGCGGAGAAGGTCTGGGACGCCCACGTTGTGCGTCGGCGGGAGAACGAGCCTGATCTCATCTACGTCGACCTGCATCTCGTGCACGAGGTGACGAGCCCGCAGGCCTTCGAAGGCTTGCGGCTGACCGGCCGTACCGTCCGCCGTCCGGAACTCACGATCGCAACCGAGGACCACAACGTGCCGACCGAGGACATCGATCTGCCCATCGCGGACGAGGTGTCGCGGATCCAGGTAGAAACACTTCGACGTAACTGCGCCGAATTCGGCATTCGGCTGTACCCGATGGGCGACCGCGATCAGGGAATTGTGCACGTCATCGGTCCGCAGCTCGGTCTCACGCAGCCCGGGATGACCGTCGTCTGCGGCGACAGCCACACCTCCACGCACGGGGCGTTTGGCGCTCTCGCCTTTGGGATTGGGACGAGCGAGGTCGAGCATGTCCTTGCCACGCAGACACTGCGGCTGCGGCCGTTCAAGACGATGGCCGTCAACGTGACCGGCACGTTGCAGCCGGGCGTGACGGCAAAGGACATCATCCTGGCGGTCATCGCCCAGATCGGGACCGGCGGCGGGCAGGGCTACGTCATCGAGTACCGCGGGCCGGCCATCGAGGCGCTGTCGATGGAAGCCCGGATGACGGTGTGCAACATGTCGATCGAAGCCGGCGCGCGGGCAGGTGTGATCGGGCCGGACGACACGACGTTCGACTTCCTGGCCGGCCGTCAGCACGCGCCAGCGGACTGGGAGACCGCGGTGCGGCACTGGCGGACACTGCGCACCGACGACGACGCGCTCTATGACGCCGAGGTGCATCTCGATGCCGATGAACTCACCCCGTTCGTCACGTGGGGCACCAATCCCGGCCAGGGCTCCACGTTGGACGGGACCGTCCCCGATCCGGAGTCATTCGACGACCCGGGCGATCGCGCATCGGCCGAGCAGGCGTTGGCGTACATGGACTTGCGGGCGGGTACGCCACTGCGTGAGATTGCCGTCGACACGGTCTTTCTGGGTTCCTGCACGAACGGCCGGATCGAGGACCTGCGCGCCGCCGCGGCGGTGCTGAGGGGCCGGCACGTCGATGCGAATGTGCGCATGCTCGTCGTACCCGGCTCGATGCAGGTCAAGGAACAGGCGGAGGCCGAGGGTCTGGACCGTGTGTTCGTCGACGCCGGCGCGCAATGGCGAAGCGCCGGATGCTCGATGTGCCTGGGGATGAATCCGGACCAGCTGTCGGTGGGTGAGCGTTCGGCATCAACGTCGAACCGGAACTTCGAGGGCAGGCAGGGCAAGGGCGGGCGCACCCACCTCGTGTCGCCGCTCGTCGCGGCCGCGACCGCTGTACGGGGGACGCTGAGCGCCCCGCCGGACTTGGAGGACTGAGGTGGAGAAGTTCCGCAGCCACACAGGCCGCATCGCGCCGTTGCGGCGCAGCAACGTCGACACCGACCAGATCATCCCGGCGGTCTACCTGAAACGGGTTGCCCGGACCGGGTTCGAGGACGGTCTCTTCGCGGCCTGGCGGGCCAAGGAACCGGACTTCGTGCTCAACCGCCCGGAGTACGCCGCCGCCAGCGTCCTCGTCGCCGGCTCGGACTTCGGTACCGGCTCGTCCCGCGAGCATGCCGTCTGGGCGCTGCTGGACTACGGGTTCCGTGTCGTGATCAGTTCCCGGTACGGCGACATCTTCCGCGGGAACTCACTCAAAGCGGGCCTGCTCACCGTTGTCCTCGATCAGACCACGGTGGAGAAGCTGTGGCACTACGCCGAGAGTGACCCCGCTGCCGAGATCACCGTGGACTTGGAGGCACGGACGATCCGGGCCGGCGATCTCGTCACTTCCTTCGACATCGACGACTACGCCCGCTGGCGGCTGCTGCAGGGGTTGGACGACATCAGTGTCACTGAGCAGCACACGGACGACATCGCAGCTTTCGAGGCGCGCCGCCCGGAGTGGATGCCGGTGACCAGCTAGCCGAAAACCTTGACGGAGCACGGTTTTCCGTCAGAGGCGCGGTTGGGCGGCTGAAAATATCCTTACCAGTCAAGGCGAAACGGCTCTAGGTCGTTGCCTAGCGGGCCCTTGCCCTCTACCGTTCGCCCGAGTCGGCCGTCCCGGCCGTGTGATGTCCTGGGAGGGACACGTGAACAAGTCCGAGTTGATCGACACCCTCGCCACACGGATGGCCGGGGACAAGAAGACAGCATCCGCGGCCGTCGAAGGACTGATCGACGTGGTTTCCCGTGCGGTGTCCAAGGGGGAGAAGGTGGCGATCACCGGCTTCGGCGTCTTCGAGAAGCGCAACCGAAGCGCCCGCACCGCGCGCAACCCGAGGACCGGAGCCACGATCAAGGTGAAGAAGACCAGCGTTCCGGCCTTCCGCCCCGGTCAGCAGTTCAAGGATGTCGTGAGCGGCGCGAAGAAGCTCGGCAAGGTGGCTACGCCACCAGTGGTGAAGGCAGCGGCAACCGCCCGCACGACCAAGGCTGCGTCGGCAGCGCCGGCCAAGTCGGCGACGAAGTCGACCACGGCCAAGGCAACGACAGCCAAGGCATCCAAGGCATCCAAGGCATCCAAGGCAACCAAGGCATCCAAGACGACGACGGCCAAGGCAGCGCCTGCGAAGAAGACCGCTACGAAGACGGCGGCAACCAAGTCGGCAACCAAGAAGACGGCAGCCAAGACCTCGCCCGCGAAGAAGGCGGCCAACACACGGGCAAGGGTCACCGCCGCGGCGAGGACGCTGGCGACGGCGCCGGGGGCAAAGACGGCCCGAAAGGCTGCGGCCAAGAAGAGCAACTAGGCCGACGACACCGTGCCATGACGTCCGTGGGTGCGAGCGACTGACCGCTCGCACTCACGGACGTCGTCGTTTGTGCGGACGATTCAGGGCAGGAACGTGGCGTAGTAGTCGGCGCTGATCACTCGGCCGACGTGTGCGGTCATTGCCCACACGCTCCCCTTGCGCGCCGGGGGCGAGGGGTGGACCCGCCGCGGCGACACCCCGGTGATCCGGGGTGCCGCCTCGAACAACCACCCGAGCAGATCCGGGATCACCCCACCCTGGCTGCTCACCGCCGTCACCGGGTCGGCCGTGAGCCAGTCGATGATCAAGGCGCGAGCGATGTCGGGAGCGCCGAAGTAGTCGTCCTCGCCGAACTCAGGTGCCGGCTTGACCGGGAGCCCGAGCCGCGCTGCCAGCGGCCGCACGGTCTGCAGGCAGCGGACCGGATCGGCGCTCAATACCCGATCCGGGCCGAACACCGGAAGCACCCCAGCCAGGCCCTGCGCCTCGGCCGACCCGCGTTCGTCCAGCGGCCGCTCGATGTCCGCGCCGGGCCACCGTTCGCTGTCCCCGGCCTGGCCGTGCCTGATCAGCAGAAAGCGCACCGCTTCTATGGGCACCGCGAGCAGACCGCCGACGAGGGCCCGGTCGCTGGGGTAGCTCAG
>JACCXW010000288.1 GCA_013696785.1 Geodermatophilaceae bacterium
CCCCTACATCGTCCCGCCCACCCATGAGACCGTCACGATCGGGGACAACCTCGTGTCGATCGAGCTGCAGGGACCCGGCGAGGCGGTGCGGCTGGGCGTGCCTACCGGTGATCGGGATGACTGGATCCTGTCCAACGACACCGTTGACGCCTCCGGCCAGGAGGTCGACGGGCTGCCGTCGTGGTTGGGGGACTGCCTCCCGCCGCCGACGACGGCGGGACCAGGGGAGGACACCGCCGTCCAGGACTGCCTGGTCAGACTCGCCGATCTCGGCTACCAGCAGCGGGTGGTGTATCAGCCCGCTGACCGCTTCTGGGCCCTTCAGTGGTCCGAAACTGCGCTGTTCTTCGGGCTTGCCGGCCTGCTGGCCTGGTTCTGCTTCTGGTGGACCCGCCGCCGGTTGACCTGATCGACAGCTGCCGGTGGCGAGGCGCTGGCGGCCGCGTTCGGCTGCCGTCACTCCGCAACGGCGAACAATGCGGGGGCTGCTGTTCGTATAGCCCTCGCTGGGAGAGGTCGCGACTACGGCGCCCGCACGATCAGCTTGACCGCGCCGTTGGTGTAGCTGACCTCGTAGTGGCGGCCGTTGGGCAGCGTCTGTCCGGTGACCCGGGTGAACGCTCCGTCCCAGCGCACCGACGAGACGATGGTGTACGTCGTACCGACGGCTGGTGTGAATCCGGCCGCGGTCGTTATCGCGAGCGTCCCCGTGTATGAGGAGGCGCCGTTGACGAGCAGCCGGTTGGCGGGCCCGGAGGCCTGGATGCCAATGGCCAGCGAACTGCCGGCTACGGGCAGGTAGCCGCCGCTGATGATGAGTTCACCGACGGGCCGCACTGTTCCGGCGCCGCCGAAGCTGTAGATGCGACCGTCCCCGGCCAGGGTGCCGCCGTCGAACGAGATCGATTCCGGGCCGTTGGTGCTCACCAGGGCACCGTCGCCGAGCAGGTTGGTGGTCCCCGCGGTCTGCCGGTAGCTGGGTGCCTCCATCTGGTGCATGCTCACGGTAAGGGTGCCGGAGTTGACCAGGGGAACCTCGAAATCGAGGCCCTTGCCCAGCGTGAGCGTGCCGGTGTTCGACGCCAGCCTGGCCAGGGGATTCCCGTCGCTGGGGTTGACGAGCTTGCCCACGAGGCCGATGACCACGATCCCGGCGTTCGTGGTGATGTTCGCCGGGATCTGGATCGTCCCTCCGGTCGCGATCAGCGTGCCGCCGGTCAGCCGCCCTGTGACCAGGTTGGCGAACGTCTTGATGTTGACCCGCCCCCTGGTCTGTTCGATGGTCCCCTGGTTGTTCACCACCGGGTCGATCTGGTATTTCGAGGTGGTCGACGCCTGGTTCAGGGTGAAGGTCGCCCCGTTGTCGTTGACGAAGGACGTTCCGGCGCTTCCGTCGCTCGTCATGGAGCCCGAGCCGCTGGTCTGAACTCTGAAGACGGCGGCGTTCTCCAGCACCGCACCCGACCTCAGGTTGAAGGTCGTGTCCTTGCCGATGTGGGTCAGGGTGCCGCGGTTGATCAGTCGGGAGCCGTTGCTGGCGGTGAAGGTTTCGAGCGTCGCGGTACCGCCCGGGGGGATGGTGAGGGTGCCACCGGCGTCGAGGGTCGCCGTCCCGCCACCTGTCAGGGACCGGATGCTCGGCGTGCCCGTGATGCTGCCGCTGCGCATCTCGAGAGCCGCGAGGCTGCTGCCTGGAGCGCCGTTGAGGATGCCGCCCGCCAGCACGAGCAGACCGGCGCCGCGCATGGTGTCCGCTCCCACTCGAAGCGTGCCGTCCGGTCCGATGAGCAGCTGGCTGCCGCTGCCGACGGTGTACGTGCCGTTCGTGGTGGAGACGGGGTGCACCGTCAGGGTGCCGGCCGACACCGAGACGTTGCCGTGGTTCTCCAACTGGACCCCGAGGTCATAGGCGTCGGCCGCCGGCTGATTGATCACGATCTCGGCCGCCACGTCGTTCACGAGCCTGGAACCAGGGGAGCCGTCGGAGGCTATGCGGTGACCGCAGCTGCTGGACGCGTTGATCCGCCCCGAGTTCTGCAGGACCGCACCGCCGTACAGGTAGATGTAGTCGTAGCACTCGGTGTGGCTCAGCACGCCCTGCACGACCAGGCGGCGGCCGTTGCTGAGGACCAGGCCGTTCGTCGACACGTTCGTGCCGGGCGCCAGCGTCGTCGTACCCGCCCCGTCGAGGATGGCGCCGTTCGTCAGAGACGGCGTGCCAGTCAGCAGGAGGTCGGCGCTGCCGCCCACCGTGCCTCCGGATCGGATCTGCAGGTTGTTGATGGTTGAGTCGAAAGCGTTGCCGGGGGTCCCGACGACCAGGAAGCCGCCGTCGATGGTCAGGCTCGGGCGGGCGGTGCCGACTGCGGCGAAGTTGAGCCCGGCGACCTTTCGACTGAGGGAGGCGTACGTGACGTCGAAACGGGTGGGGGAGCTGGCCAGGCAGACGAAGTCGGTAGTCAGCGGCACCCGTCCCGCCGTCTGGCCGTTGGCGTTGGTCGACCAGTTCGTGGTCGTGGTCCAGTTGGTGCTTGTTGCCCCGGTCCAGTACAGCGTGCATGCGGCGGCAGCCGCCGATTCGACTGCCGGGGTCAACAGGCCGAACGCCATGGCGGCGACGGCGCCGAGCGGAACGAGTCGTCGGAGGGACCGGGAGGTCCTGGAGTGGTGAGCTGACATGGCTGTCCTCGGCTAAGTCGCATGGCAAGCGTCCCGAATTCGCGCACATCAACGACACGCCGTCTCTTTACTCTTGGTAACTATACTCTTACGCCGAGTAATTGGAACGGCCGCATCCCACCGACGTCGCGGTGAGCGACGGGGAGGCGGCCGGTCAGGCCCCCAGCTCCCGGATCAGCGCGTCACTGATCGCGCCGTCGCAGACCCGGTCGTAGAAGCTGTAGCCCGGCATCGGATTGGCCTCCAGGCACCAGTAGGTGCCGTCTGCGTCGACTTTGAAGTCCCAGCCGACGAACGACAGGCCTTGTGCGGCGGTCTTAACCACCAGCAGGTCGGCGAGATCCTCCGGGATGTCGATGACTGCGCGCTCAGCCTTCCGGTCGGACCGGTAGTCGATGGCCGCGCTCGCGAAGCGGCAGGAGATGACCTGACGGCCCACAACGTGCACCCGTACGTCGGCCCCTTCGACCAGGCGTTGCACCAGTACAGGTCCCTCACTGTCGGCGAGACGATCGAGGGACCCGACGTCGATCTCACGGGTCGTCGCTCGGGTGCCGCACACCGGCTTGACGACGGCGCGGCCGGCGGCGACGAACTCGTGCACGCGCCGCGTATCGCTGGACATCAGGCTCGGTGGGACGAGTAGCCCGTTGCCGCTCAACCAGGCGTAGTGCGCCGGCTTGTAGCTGTTGAGCTGATGGCTGTTCGGCCGATTGACGATGTGCACCTCCGTCTCGTCCATCCACGCGCCGAAACCGTCCATGAGGCCGCGCCAGCGGGCGGCTTCGGCGGGCGTGCGCCCCAGGTAGATCGGCCGGATGTAGAGCCCGCTCAGCTCGCCCGGCAGGACCACCTCGGCCCCCGTCATGTAGTCCGTCGGTTGGGGCGGGGCCGACAGGCACCAGTCGCCGTACGCAGCCGTGTCGAGTAGGTCGATCACTGCAAACGGGACGCCGCGCACGACGCACCGAGTCGCGAAATGCACCATCACCGGGTCCGCCTTGGTGCCGGCGATCCCGATCACCGGACAGCTTCGGCGGGGGTCCGGGCCGACATCTGCGCGGATACCCAGGCCGCAATCGCTGCCGCGACCTCCCCGACGCCTCCGCCACAGTTGAAATCTGAGATCCAGCAGTCGATCCGGGCCAGGGTCGCGGCTGCTTCGGTGTCGTCGATCAACCACCAGACGGTGGCCAGGTCGAGCTCGAAGAAGGAGGCGATGCGCACGCTGGCGTCGGTGGTGGCGGGCGGGCTCGTGGTCGCGGTGCTCGTCCGGGTTCCGATGACGGACACCTTCACAAGACGAGCGTGCGGTACGGCGGCGCGGCTCCGGAACGGTCCGACAGGATCCGTTCCGCAGCCATAAGAGCTACCCCCCGTGGAGTAGTCGTACAACTCGTGCCGGTTCGTGCCGTCGAGGTCGTCCGGCAGGGTGGCGGTGAAGCCTTCCGGTCGGACACCGTCGGCCAGGCCCGGGATCTGTCGCGCCCTTCGTACGGCGATGGCCGAACTCGGTGGGAAGCGCCCGCAGGCGCTGACCGACGAAGGCCGGTTGAGCACCGGAGATCGGGTGAGCAGCGCTATCGATCGTGCCGCCGCGTGGTTCTCTGCGGCCAGAAACTGCTCGTCCGGTGAGCCGACCCCGGCAGAGTCCGCTGGGGAGAGCCACAGCAACGGGCGATCGGGGTCGAGACAGTGCTGATCGCCTACCGACTGCGCGATGGTGACATCGGCGACCAGCTCGCGATGCGTCGCCATCAGCAGCTCGAATTCCGAGGCCTGAAAGGCCGACGCCAAGGCACGGGCGAATCCGGCCTGGCGGGCCTCGTGGTTGAGCAACGCCACGACCTCGGTCATGGCAGGGTCACATCAGCGGCGGGCTCGGCCGTGCTTGCCCTGCGAGCTGGGCCGGTTGGCCGACATCCTGGTCGGCAAAGGGCTTCTCGATCTCGAACTCCTTCTCACCTTGCTCCTTGTCGCCGACCTCCTTCTCACCCCGTTCCTTCACGCCGACCTCCTTGGCGTCCTTCTCGCCGTCCTTCTCTCCGACGTCCTTGATCTCCTTCTCGCCCTCCTTCTCCTTCTCGTCCTTCTCGCCGTCTTTCTCGCCGACGTCCTTGATCTCCTTGTCGCCGTCTTTCTCGTCCTTGAATTCCTTCTCCCCCTCGTCCTTGACGTCCTTGACCTCCTTCTCGTCCTTGTCGCCCACCTCTTTTCCGTCCTTCACGCCGTCTTTCTCGTCGTCTTTCTCGCCGTCTTTCTCGCCGTCCTTGTCATCCTTCTCGTCCTTGTGCTGTTCCTTGAACTCCTTGACCTCCTTGGGATCCTCTTCTGGCTTCAGCAGCTCGGGCTCGGGTTTGTCCGACCGATCGGACGCGCTGAACTTCGCCGCACCGACGTCGGCCTTGTCGCGCAGAGACTCATCCGGGGCGTCCTCGAGGCGGGCCTGCAGCCGCCCGATCACGTCGAGCCTGTCCTCCGGTGGGATGTACGGGTCAGACATTGCAACCTCCAGGGAAGGGTGGGGGACTACCAGTACAGAACGAGTTCGTCGTCTACTACGAGGCCGTGACCTTGCAGGGTGATCCGGATGTCGTCTGGCGCAACCGTGGGCGTGGGACCGATCTGGTGCAACACATGCCCGCTGTGTACCAGCGCCGTACCCACGTGGTATTCGATCGCCCGCGGGCCGACGGTCCGGGCAACGTCCAGGCGCGGTACGTCATCGGGAAAGACGAACCCCGGCCACACGAGCAGTGAGGATCCACCAGCAGGCAACCGGATCGGCAGAGTGAACGACATCGTGCCGGTGGCATGTGTGTATTCCGGACGGGTCAGCAGCCGTTGATACTGCAGATCGAAATGAATGGAGGAGCTGGCAGTGCGAGGGATTCCTGAACTGGTCCAGACGTGAAATCCAGGCAACGCCAGATCATCGGCATACCGCACCGACATTCCAAGCGCCTCCTCCAAACCGGCTGACAATGTCGTCAGCACGCTGCCGAACCGCTCCCGCAGCACCGTATTCGTCTGCACGGCGCACAAGTGGTACGACGCCTGCGGATCGACGGCTTGTGCCAGGTCCATGTAGGCGTTCACGCCCAGGGTGAAGAAGGCGCTATTGGGCGAGCGTGTCCGCCATGCGTCACGCAGGTCGAGAACGGTATCTGCGACCCGGTCGCACTCGTCGGCGCTGAGTAGCTCCAGGGCGCCCAAGGTGTCGATGTCCGCGACACGACGAAGCATCTCTGTCCCCTTGCCGGCATCGACCCGGTGCAGCGTCCGACGGATCTTCGCAGAGTCCGATGGGCCGCGGAAGGGCCCTGAACGCCGGCTACGCGCGCATTGGACCGTGCTGATCATGACTCGACCTGCGAGGTCAGGTTCAGGGAAAGTCGAACACCCAGGTCTTGTGACGAACAGCGGTTCGGCCAGGATGCCTGCATGACCGAAGTCGCGGGTCTCCCGCCTGGCATGACCGTGGAACTGTCTCGAGCGACGGTTCTGCCCGGCAAGTCGGATGAAGCCGACCGGTGGATGTCGATGTTGCGAGCGCGACATGCCGAGTGTGTAGCCACCCTCGATCGGGAGCGGATGGCCGTCGAGGCGGTCTTCCGGTCCCGAGCGGACGACGGTACGGAGTACCTCTGGTGGTTCAGCCTCCGTGGAAGCGACGGGGCGACACTGGATAGCAGTCCGTTCGCGATCGACGCCGACCACGAGGCGCAGGCCCGCCGTACGAAGGAGCCAGGTTGGCTCGAGGCCGAGCCGCAGGTGGTCTTCCTGCCGCCACCGGTCAGGGCGGCCGTCGAGACATGGGCAGTTCGCGAACATCCATGACCGCTACGTAGGCCCGGTCGCGTACCGCCCCTTGCGGTAACGGTGGACGCCGTCGTAGCGGGAAGAATCGGGTGAGGGATTCGGCGATTCCCCGGATCAGGGGGATACTGGGGTCGATCTTCCGACTATTGGATGGGCGGCTCGCATGGTGGGAGCTGCTGGCATGTCGTCGCGTCCGCCGACCGGTTCGATCCGGCAGTGGATAGAGCCGATGTCCGACGAGGCCGACCTGGGCGAAGACTTCATCGCGGTCGCCGTCGCCGCTGAAGCGCTCGCCGAAGCCGAACTGGCGCCGCAGGCCGCCCTGGCGACCCAGGCCGCCGTCATGGCCGCCGCGCGCACCGTCGCCGAGGCAGCGGCGAGGACGGCTCGAGATGTTGCCGCCGCGGTCGCCGCCAAAGCGGCGGTGGTCGCTAGGGCCGCAGCCGCCTCAGCGACGGCACGGCGCACCGAGCTCAGGTTGACGCACGAGGTCCTGCATGACGGTCTCACCGGCCTGGCGGACAAGCGGCTTCTCGTGGACCGACTGACCCAGGCACTGGCCCGCGCGAATCGAGCCGGAACGTTCGTTGCCGTGCTCTTCATCGACATCGACGACTTCAAGGCGGTCAACGACAGCTTCGGTCACGCTGCCGGAGATCGCGTTCTGGTCGGGGTCGCGAGGCGACTGGAGGCGTGCCTGCGCGACACCGACACGTGCGCTCGGGTCGGCGGAGACGAGTTCGTCGTCATATGCGAGGACTTCGCCGATCCGTCGGACGTCCCGCGCGCTGGGGGCGTGCTCAAGACCGCGTTGGCCGCGGGGGTATCCGTCGGCGACGAGACCGTGCCCGTCCATGTGAGCATCGGCATCGCGATCAGTTCACCCGGGTCGCTGCCGCTGGATCTCCTCAACGCGGCGGATATCGCGATGTACCGGGCCAAGGAAGACCGGGGGGCTCACGCCCGCCTGAACGCCGTCTCCTAGCCCGTCGTCGCCACGCGCTTGGAGCGCCAGCAGTCAACTGCGCTGACGGGCGAGTGAACGATGGGGCTGCTCGGACAGCTCCTCTCGTGCAGACGGACCTAGGACCTGTGCAGGTAGATGTCGGGGCATTGGCCGGGAACGGTGAAGGACGGCCCGCTGACGAAGGCGCACGTGTTCGTGTCGCCGGCGACCAGGTTGGTGGCGATGGAGTCGAATGCGACCTGCTGACCGTCGGCGCTCAGAGCCGGGTTGAAGCTGTCGCCGCCGGCGGCTTGCTTTCCGGCGCTGGTCACGTTGACCCTCGTGGTGACGTCGAGCAACCGGTCGCGGACGAAGACATCGAAGATCCCGTTGGTGTCTCCCGGGACGAGCTGGGAGTCGAACGAGCCGAACGCGACATAGCGGCCGTCAGCGCTGATCGCAGGCACCGAGCCGTCGATCGGCGGCGTACCGTCCTGCCGGATGCTGACCAGTTCGACCTGTCCGGTCAGGAGATCCCGGACGTAGATGTTGCGGGTCGCCTCGCCGACCGGATCGGGGACGAGGTTGGTGTGGCGTCGGAGGCGAAAGCGACGAAGCGGCCGTTCTCACTGATCGCCGGGGTCAGGCTGGGCCCACCAGATTGCTCGCCGAGGACTCGAACACCACCACGCGCCCATCGCCGCTGATCGCTGGGCGGGTGCTGGCCCCGTTGGCCTGGCGGCCGCTACTGCTGATGCTGACCCGCTCCAGCCCAGCGGCCCGATCGCGCACGAACACGTCGTTCAGCAGGTTCGTGTCAGCCGGACCAGATCCGTCGCCACCGAGTCGAAGGCCACCACCGTGCCCCGCTCGCTCACCGCCGGTCGGCCGGCCTGACCGCTCGCATCATTCGGCTCGCCCAGCGGGGAGATGCTGGTGTATTCGACTTGGTGGGCGGCCGCGCTCGGCGTTTGTGGGATGCAACCATCGCTACAGCCAACCCTTTCTCTTGAAGGTGACGTAGAGGCTGCCGGACAGCGCCACGATCAGCACCGACGACGTGATGACACCTGACTCACGACCGAAGCCGGGATAGGGCAGGTTCTGGCCGTAGAAGCCGGTGATCGCCGTGGGAACGGCGATGATCGCCGCCCAGCTGGTCACCTTCTTGGTGATGACGTTGAGCCGGTTGCCTTGGATCGTGACGTTCGTCTCCAAGATGGTGGTGACGAGGTCACGCAGGCTTTCGGTCCACTCGGTGGCCCGCAGGACATGGTCGTACACGTCCTGGTAGTACTGCGTCATCTCTGCCGGCACCAGGCCGACGTCGCGCCGCGTCATGTGTTGACGACCTCCCGCATCGGCAGCACGACGCGGCGAAGCAGGACCAGGCTCTTGCGCAACTCGAAGCTGCGGCGCTGGACGTCCTTCTCATGCGGGCCGTCGTCGAACAACAGGTCCTCGAGCGTTTCGATCTCGTCGTCGAGGGACTCGACGGCATCGAAGTGCCCGTCGACGACGAAGTCGAGCAGACCGTGGACGAGCGCGCCGATGCCGTACTTGGTCAACTCCGGGTTCTCGTCCCACCGACGGAGCAACCCTTCGATCGGGAATGCGTCGTCCTTGCGAACCGTGACCAGCGCGGAGGGGGTGACGAACGCCGCGATCTCACCGGTGATCAACTCCCCGCTTTCCACGTCCAGGTGCACCGCGTAGAGGGTCAGGAAACTGTGGCCGTCGTAACGGACGAATTTCGGCCGCTGCCGACCGCTGGTTGCATCCTCGACAGCGAGCGCGTGCAGACCCAGTTCGTCTGCAACAAGCTGCAGATCGGCCATGTCGGGAGCACACAGATCGACCCACACGACACCGGACTCATGGTCAAGGTGCTCGGATACGTCGTCCAACGAGAAGTCTTTATCTACGAGGACCCCCTTGCTGTAACAACGAGTTCGCGCCATCTGCTGAGTGTCCCGCCCTTGACAGCACTGCGCTTCGCCGCCTCGAAGCAGGCCAGGCCGATCAGCCAGGAACGACAACGCGCGAGCGTGCCGACCCTCGCGCCGCTGCCACCTGCCGGCTGCCAGTCACTCGTGGGCCGATCGTCGCGGTGCCGGTACGGCGGAGCCGTCGTGGGCGACTGCGTGAAACCGCCGGCCGCTGATCACGGTCGGCTCGATACGGACGACTTGCGGCTTGGGGGCGGCGTGCCAGGGAAAGAGCGGTAGTTGCAGGGTGTCGATCAACTCGTGCATCCGGACCACCTCCCGAGCCATGCCTTTCAGGACAACGCTCCAAGCCTCGCCGTTCGACAGATCGTAGGAGACGACCTCGAACGCGACCGGTCTCCCGATCGAGGCGTTCAGCTTCGTGCCTTCAGCCGTTCTGAATACGATGGATCCGTGGTCGACCAGGAAGTTCACCGGAAAAATCTCCGGTTGCCCGTCGACCACCACACAGACCCGGCCCACGGCCTCCTCGCGTAGCAGTGCCCATGCTGCTGAGACGCTGAGTACCTCGGCTGTGCCCTGCTGATCGCTCATGAACACAGCATCGCCGGGCATCCTGGTTGGGGACAGTGGCGAAGGTCCCGTCACCGGTAACCGCTACTGCGGCGGACTACCGTCACGGTGAACACGCAGCTGGCAAAGGCAACCACAGCGAGAAGGACGTAGCCGAGGCTGTAGTCCCCGGAACTGCCGTAGATGACGCCCATCAGCAGCGGCGGGATGAACCCACCAAGGCCTCCCGCGGCACCGACGACACCGGTCACCGCGCCAACCTTGTCTGCCGGCGCCAATCGCGCGACGAGCGCGAACGTGGCGCCAGAGGATGCGCCGACGGCCGCAGCGAGGCCGAGGAACGCGATGGTCGCCCATGGCATCAGGAGAGCCATCCGCCAACGGGGCGCATCACGACTGCCAGGATGACGAAGCCGGCGGTACGGGTCGCCGCGTCCGCCGGCGTGAGGTCGTAGGCGGCGTCTCGCACGAAGACGAGGGCGAGTACGCCGTATGCCGCAAGGACGGCTGCCACGATGAGGAACGGTGTCTGGCGGCCGTACGCGTCGGCCAGTCGCACGGTGGTGAATGCGCTGATGGCGGTACCGCCCATGCCGATGCCGAACAGGCCGAGTGCGAGGCCGCGGCGTCCCGGCGGGAACCAGGCGTTGACGAAAGGGACGCCGACCGCGAATGCGGTCCCGGCGATGCCGAGGAAGAAACCGCCGAGGAGCAGTCGGGCGAAGGTGTCTCCGACGACGCCGACGTAGAGAACCGGCGCGATGGTGAGGAAGCTGACAGCCGGGAACATGACTCGAGCGCCGAGCCGATCAGTCAGCGCGCCGACGGGGATGCGTCCTAGCGACCCGACGAGAACCGGCACCGCGACGAGCAGGGACTGCTGGAAGGGGGTCAGGTCGAGTTCGCCGCGGTAGGCCGCCGCGAGCGGGCTGATGAGCGCCCACGCCCAGAAATTGACAGGAACCCGCACCGTGGTCGGGATGGCCATTCTCATCTATCGACGCCGTACGGTCGGGCCAGTCTTCTCGGCTACCACGAAGATGGACAAGGCGATGTACGTCGTCCTGGGCACCGTCATCGTGCTCGGCCTGGTAAACACGGTGATCGCGAACATCTTCGGCGACTACGACTACCGCGAGGGAGTGTCCGTGTGGTTCCGCGGCATCTTTGTCCTCGCACCGCATCCGGAACTGATGGCGGAGGCGCCGCTCGGGTTCCAGTTGCACGGCCTCGCTGCATTCGGGTTGTTCGCGCTGTGGCCGTTCACCCGGCTGGTGCATGTCTTCAGTGCGCCGCTTGGATACCTCACTCGGCCGTACATCGTCTACCGGAGCCGCGACGACAAGCTCGGCAACCGCCCAGCAAGGCGCGGCTGGGACCGAGTCGGCTGAGCAGGACAGGGAGCGACATGAATCACGTGAGTTTGGACGCCCTGGCGCGGGAGCAGTTGAAGCGAGCGGCGGTCTCGGGAAACGGCCGGAGTGCCGAGACGGTGGTCGGAGGGCACGAGAAAGTGTTGCGGCAGACCGTCATCGCGATGACCGAGGGGGCAGAGCTGGCCGAGCACGAGAGTCCGGGTGAGGCGACATTGACGGTGATCGTTGGCCGCGTGGAGCTGGTCGGTCAGGACGCATCGTGGCAGGGCCGCGCCGGAGACCTCCTCGTCATACCGGATCAGCGGCATAGCCTGCGCGCATTGGAGGACTCAGCGATACTGCTGACAGTCGCGAAGCGCTGACGTCACGCCACGGCGAGCAGCTGTCAGGAGCAAAGCCCCTGACGGGCGGAGGCTGATGCGACCACTGTGGTGGCAAAAGGCCGTAGTCGGCCTCGAATCGGGAGCCCCTGTGATGCGGTGTGGCAATGACGCGTTCGCTCGGATGGGGGTGGTGGCAGCGCTGGCGCTGTCCGTGTCCCTATCCGTGTCCGCCCCTTCGATCGCCGACGCCAACTCGACCCGGTCGGCCGGGCAGTCGACGATCGACGCGGACGCCGAGGCGCGGCAGGTGCGGCAGGCACATTCCGGGCTGCCTCTTTCGTTCGAGGCGAATGACGGTCAGGCGTCCTCGGACGTCGACTTCCTGGCGCGCTCGGGGGACTCCACCCTGTACGTGACGCGCGAGGGCGCCATGCTCAGCCGCGGCGGAGCCTCGGATGCGCTGGTGGGCATGGACGCGGTCGGACCACGTCGACTGCCGACATCGCCGCGGGTATGAATCCAATGCCGGGTCGCGTGAACTATCTCGCCGGGCCCGAGGCGGACTGGGTGATCGACGTCCCCACCTTCGGATCCGTCCGCTACGACGAGATCTACCGGGGGATCGATCTGATCTATCACGGTCAGAGCGGTCAGCTCGAGTACGACTTCGTGGTCGCTCCGGGTGCGGATGCCTCGGACATCGGCGTGCGCTTCTCGGGCATCGACGGTATGACGCTGCAACCGAACGGAGATCTGTCGCTCACCTCCCGGGCCGGGGACATCCTGCACCGGGCACCGATCGCGTACCAGGAGTCACCCGACGGACGGCAACTCGTGGACAGCGCCTACCGGCTTGACGGTGACCACGTCTCGTTCATTCTGGGCGGGTACGACGCGTCGCGCGAGCTCGTGATCGACCCCGTCTTCACCTACTCCACCTACCTCGGCGGTAAGGGGAACGACACGGCGTACGCCGTAGCCGTCGACGGCGCTGGCAACGCCTACGTCGGAGGGCGCACGGGCTCGGCCGACTTTCCGCTGAAGAATCCCTTCGAGACCCGCCTCAGTGAAGGCTTCGTGACGAAGCTAAACCCGAGCGGTACGGCACTCGTGTACTCGACGTACTTCGCCGGCATCGTCGAGGCGATCACCGTCGACGCCGGTGGCAACGCCTACGTGACCGGTCCCGCCGGTTTGCAGTTCCCGGTGACGCCCGGTGCCTTTCAGTCGACGCAGCAGGGGGGTTTCGACGCCTTTGTGACGAAGATCAATGCTCAAGGCAGTGGCCTGGTTTTTTCCACCTATCTGGGTGGAGACTTCGACGACTTCAGCACCGGCATCGCCGTCGACGGCGCAGGCAACACTTTCGTGACCGGCTGGACGAAGTGCCCTATCCCTGACGGCACCGCATGCGGCTTCCCGACGAAGAATGCCTTTCAGCCGCGCTTCGGAGGGGGTAACAACGACGCGTTCGTGACGAAGATGAACGCGACCGGCACCGACGTCGTGTACTCGACATTTCTTGGTGGCGGCACGATCCTGAACACCACCGATGACTGGGGTCAGGACATCGCGGTGGACGCAACCGGCGCCGCTACGGTCATGGGGTACACGTACAGCCAGGACTTCCCGGTGACGCCCGGGGCGTATGACACCCAGAGCGATGGCCTGGATCTGTTCGTGACCCGGTTCTCGCCCGACGGCAAGACCTTGCAGTACTCCACATTCCTCGGTGGTTCCGGTCACGAGGAGGGTTACGGCCTAGCTCTCGACGCAAACAGAAACGCGTACGTCACCGGCTTCACACTCTCCTACGACTTCCCCACTACCCCGGGCGCGTACAAGCGGCAGATGCAGACCGGGTGGGAGGTGTTCGTGACGAAGCTGAACGTCTCCGGCTCCGCGCTGGTCTATTCGACCTACCTCGGCAGCGACAGCGCGTCCGACCTCGCCTGGGACCTGGCCGTGGACTCCGCCGGAAACGCCTACGTCACCGGCGACACCAAGGGCAGCGACTTCCCGGTGTTGAACGCGCCGCAGCCAAACAATGGCGGCGGGGAGGACGCATTCGTGACGGAGGTGAACGCCACGGGATCAGCACTCGTCTACTCGACCTACCTCGGCGGCAATACAGGAGAGCGGGGGTACGGAATCGCCGTGGACACCACCGGCGCGGCCGTCGTCGTCGGCGGAACCAGCGCAGCCAACTTTCCGGTCACCCCCGGCGCATTCCAGCCGCAGAACGGCGACCCGAATCGCTTCGATCCCGATGACGGCTTCGTCACGAAGATTGCCGGTACGCCGCCTGGTACGTCGTGCACGATCAACGGGACGTCCGGCAACGACACCCTGCAAGGAACGCCGGGAGCCGATGTCATCTGCGGCTTGGGCGGCAACGACGTACTCATCGGTGGAGCCGGCAACGACGTATTGATCGGCGGGAACGGAAACGACACCCTCACCGGCGCGAAGGGCAACGACACCCTTCGAGGTGAGGCCGGCGCCGACACTCTCAAGGCAGGCGACCGGGTCTCAGGCAACGATTCGCTGGACGGCGGATCCGGAACGGACACCTGCCGCTCCGACCCGGGAGACCCGACGACCGGGTGCCCCTAGTTCCGGCGCACGTCCGCGCCGTATACGGCGGCCTGGGTACGCCGCTGCATGCCGAGCTTGGCGAGCAGACCGGACACGTAGTTCTTGACCGTCTTCTCGGCGAGGAACAGCCGCTCACCGATTTCCCTGTTGGTCAGCCCGTCGCTGATCAGTCCCAACACCTCGCGTTCCCGATCGGTCAGGGACGCGAGCCGCTGATCTTGTGGCGCCCCCTCACGCAGCCTGGTCAGCAGCCGTCCGGTGACGGCCGG
>JACCXW010000306.1 GCA_013696785.1 Geodermatophilaceae bacterium
GGGCGTTGCGGGCCATGGGCAGCTGAACCTTGGTGATGATCTGGAACGTGCTCGAGCCCGCGGACTCCGCCGCTTCGACGGTCGTGGGCGACACGCCGCGGATGCCGTCCGCGACGAGCTTGATCGCTGCCGGTCCGGCGTACACGATCGCCGCGACGATGGCAGTGACGCGACTCGGCCCGAACAATGCCAGTGCAGGCACGAGGTAGACGAACGGTGGAATCGTCTGGCCGGCGTCCAACAACGGACGGAGCGCCGTGTCGGCCCGCTTGCTCCGGCCCATCCACACACCGAACACGACCGCGAACAGCATCACCAGAAAGGTCGCGACGAGGGTCATCGTCAACGTCACCATCGAGTCCTGCCAGAGTCCGACGCCGAGGATGACCGCGAGGCACACTGCCGTCGTGAGCGCGGGACGCCAGCCACCGAGCACGAAGGCGACCGCGAGCAGGACCGCGGCGACAAGCCACCAGGGGGAGTCGGCGAGCAGGGACTGGAACGGGTTCAGCAGGGCGTAGGTGAAGCCGTCCTTGAATGCCCCGGTCAGCCCGCCGAAGGTGTCTGTGAACCAGTTGGTCGCCGAGCCGACAGCGTCGGCAAGCGGCCTGCCCAAGTCCGGCAGCGTGTCGGGGTCGGCAGCCCACAGGTAGCTCCTCGAGAGGTACACGCCGACCGCCGCCGCTACTCCTCCGCCGATCAGGACGGTCCGACGACGCGCGGCGTCATGGACCGCCGCCCGGCGTTCGGTCTCGGCCCGCTGGCTGGCGGCGGTGGTGGTGCGGTCCAACATGATCGCGATGATCACGATGCACAGGCCGCTGACGAAGGCGGTGCCGATGTCGAGGGTCTGCAGCGCCTCGATCACCGGCTTGCCGAGACCTGGGCCGTCGATGAGTGCGGCGATGGTCGCGATGGAAAGTGCGGCCATCATCGTCTGATTGACCCCGACGATGATGGTCCGTTTGGCCATCGGCAGCTGCACCTTGCGCAGCAGTTGAGCCTTGGTCGAGCCCATGGACGTCGTGGCCTCGATCGTGGCTGCGGCGACCGTGCGCAGGCCGTGCGCAGTGATCCGGACGACCGGGGGCAGCGCGTAGATCAGCGTCGCGACGACCGCGGCGGCCTGCCCGATGCCGAAGAGCAGGACCAGCGGCAGCAGGTAGACGAAGGACGGCATCGTCTGCATCACGTCGAGCACGGGCGTGACGATGGTCGCGACGGCGCGACTGCGCACCATCGCGACGGCCAGCGGGATGCCGATGGCCACACTGATGAGGACCGCGGTGAACGTGATGATGAGCAGGTCGATGCTCTCGGCCCAGAAGCCCAGGAGCCCGAATGACAAGAAGCTGAGCACGACGAGGATGGTGGACCGCAGACCAGCCAGGGCGTAGGCGATCCACGCGGCCAGGACGACCACGCCGAGCCAGCCGATCTCCGGTACCGGCCGTGGGAACGCCGGTTGGCTGAGCAGATCCTGCGCCCGGACGACGAACGCCTCCAGACCATCGCTGACGCCGCCGACGACGTACTCGAGGAAGAAGTTGTTGTCGCGAGCGGCGTCGAAGGAATCGCGCAACTCGTTCAGCCTGGTGTGGAACCCGGTCAGGGTGGCCCGGCCGAGAGGCAAGGTTGCCACGCCCTGGAAGATCACCCACCCGAGCACCCAGATCCCCAGGATCACGGCGAGCAACCGGCCGGTAGGCCGTACCGGCTCATGCTGTGGCGGCTCCGTGGTCAGCGGTGAGTCGGGCGCGGGCGGCCGCTCCGCGAGCGCAGTCACCGGACCACGCGCCAGGTTCCCGGGGGCAGCGCCCCCGGCGGGGGGTTGCGGGGGGCAGCGGCCCCTGGAGCAGGGGGTCCGGGGGGCGTGAGCCCCATGGGGGATGTCATCGTTCCTCCGCGACGATGACGCGCAGGATGTCCTCGCGATCGACCACCCCGAGCAGTGATTCGCCGGCGACGACCCGGACCGGATGGGCCGAGGCCAGCACTCGGTGGGCGGCGCTCTTGACCACGAGGTCGGGCCCCATGATCGGGCCTTCGAGGGACTCGTCGGGCCTGGGGTCGCGCATCACCCAGCGCAGCGTGAGCACGTGCGAACGGGGCACGTCGCTGACGAAGTCGCGAACGTAGTCGTCGGCGGGGGCGCCGACCACCTCGTCGGGACGACCGACCTGGACCATCGCCCCGTCGCGCATGATCAGGATGCGATCGCCGAGCTTCAGTGCCTCCTGCAGGTCGTGGGTGATGAACACCATGGTCTTGCCGACCTCGTGGTGCAGCCGGATGACTTCGTTCTGCATGTCGCGGCGGATCAGCGGGTCCAGCGCCGAGAAGGGCTCGTCGAAGAGCAGCACCGAGGGATCCACGGCGAGCGCCCGGGCGAGCCCCACTCGCTGCTGCATGCCGCCGGAGAGCTGATCCGGGTAGGAGTTCTCGTTGCCGGACAGGCCGACGAGGTCGACCATCTCCTGGGCCCGCTGGCGCCGTTCGGCCTTGCCCGCGCCACGAATCTCCAGCCCGTACGCGACGTTGTCGATGACCCTGCGGTGCGGCAGCAGGCCGAAGTGCTGAAAGACCATCGCGACGTGGTTGCGTCGCAGCTCGCGCAGCTGGGCATCCGAGGCGGACGTGATGTCCTGTCCTGCCACCGTGACCTGGCCGGCGGTCGGCTCGATCAGCCGGGTCAGGCATCGCACCAGCGTCGACTTGCCCGACCCCGACAGGCCCATCACCACGAAGACCTCGCCCGGCGCCACGTCAAAGGAGACGTCCTTGACCGCGACGACGCAGCCGGTCTTTGCCATCAGCTCGCGCCGGGAGAGATCGGCGTCCGGCGTACCGATGATGCGGTCGGACTTCGCGCCGAAGACCTTCCACAGACTGTCGACGTGCAGCAGCGGCGTACGCCGGGCTTGGTCCAGCCGGGCGATCCTGGCCGACACGTCGTCTTCGACCCGGGCGGGTGCCGCCGGTGGGGCCTGGGAGCTCATGAGCGTCCTCCACTCGCTGCAGGAACCGGGGGCTCGAGCGGGCTGCCGTCCCGATGGGAGTACCAGGGAACAACGGACGGCGCCAGTGGCGTGTTGCCCAGGATGAGGTCGGTCGACTTCTCCGCGAGCATCATGACCGGCGCGTAGATGTTGCCGTTCGTGAGGTACGGCATCGACGACGCGTCGACGACGCGCAGCCCGTCGACGCCGTGCACGCGCATGCTGGTGGGTTCGAGCACGGAGAAGTCGTCCACCCCCATCCGGGCCGTGCAGGACGGGTGCAGCGCGGTCTCGGCGTCCTCCGCCACCCACTCCAGGATCTCCCGGTCGGTCTGCACCGTCGGGCCGGGTGACAGCTCGCCGCCGTTGTAGGGATCGAACGCGGGCTGGTTCAGGATGTCGCGGGCCGTCCGTACGCATTCCAGCCATTCCTGCCGATCCTGCGCGGTCGACAGGTAGTTGAACCGCAGCGCCGGGTGCTTGCGCGGATCGGTGGACGTGATCCGCACACTGCCCTTGGCGTCTGAGTACATCGGCCCGATGTGCACCTGGTAACCGTGGCCTCTCGTCGGCGAGCTGCCGTCGTACCGGATGGCGATCGGAAGGAAGTGGAACATCAGGTTGGGGTAGTCCACGGCGTCGTTGCCGCGGGCGAAGCCGCCGCCCTCGAAATGGTTCGTCGCACCGAGACCCGATCGCCGGAACAGCCACTCCATGCCGACGCGGGGCCGATTGCGCCAGCGCAGGCCGGGAGCGATCGACACCGGAAGCTTCGACGCGTACTGGACGTAGACCTCCAGGTGATCCCGTAGGTTCTCGCCCACTCCTACAACGCTTGCGATGGGGTCAACTCCCAGGGCAGTGAGCAGTTCAGGGTCACCGATTCCGGACAACTGGAGGAGTTGCGGCGTGTTGATCGCGCCGCCGCAGAGGATGACCTCGCCCGCCTCGGCGTTGCGGCGTAGCCGGCCGGCTTTCACGTAGTCCACGCCTACCGCGCGCGAGCCCCGGAACCGGATCCCCGTGGTCAGCGCGAGCGTCTCGACGGCCAGGTTCTTCCGGTGCATGACCGGGTGCAGATACGCGCGGGCGGCGCTGAGCCGGCGGCCGCGGTGGATGTTGCGGTCGAAGCGGCCAAACCCTTCCTGCCGGTAGCCGTTGACGTCCTCCGTCAGGTGGAACCCGGCCTGTACGGCGGCGTCGAAGAACGCGCCGAAGAGCGGGTTGCTGGCTGGACCGCGCTCGAGCACCAGCGGGCCGTCGCCGCCACGCCAGTCGTCGCTGCCGGCCAGACAGGTCTCCATCCGGCGGAAATACGGCAGGCAGTGCGCGTAGTCCCAACTGCCCATGCCGTCGTCGGCGGCCCAGCGCTCGTAGTCCATCGGGTTGCCGCGCTGGAAGATCATCCCGTTGATGCTGCTGCTGCCGCCGAGCACCTTGCCGCGGGCATGCGCGATCCGACGGCCGCCCATGTACGGCTCCGGCTCGGAGGTGTAGCGCCAGTCGTAGAGCCGGCTGCCGATCGGGAACGGCAACGCGGCCGGCATGTGGATGAACGGATCCCAGCTCCAGTCCCGGCGGCCGGCCTCGAGTACCAGCACGGTCGTGGAGGGGTCGGCGCTAAGCCGGTTGGCTAGCACGCATCCGGCGGACCCGCCCCCGATGATGACGAAGTCGTATCGCGTCACGAGCTGAACCAGTGCGCCGGCGCGGGGCGGGTGTTGTGCCAGATGTGCTTGGTCTCGCGGTACTCATCGAGCCCGGCCCGGCCGAGTTCACGACCGATGCCCGACTGCTTGTACCCGCCCCACTCCGCCTGCGGCACGTAGGGGTGGTAGTCGTTGATCCACACCGTCCCCATCCGCAGTCGTGCGGCGACCCGTTCGGCCCGACCCGCGTTGGACGTCCATACGGCTCCGGCCAGGCCGTACCGGCTGTCGTTCGCGATTCGGACCGCGTCCTCCTCGTCCGTGAACGTCTCGACAGTGAGGACAGGCCCGAAGGACTCCTCCTGCACGACGGCCATCTCGCTTCGGCAGTCGTCCAGGATGGTGGGCAGGTAGTAGTAGCCGTCGGCGAGGCCCGGATCCTGGGGGCGGTCACCGCCACAGCGCAGGCGCGCACCGCCGGTGATCCCCGCTTCGACGTAGGCCGCCACTTTGTCGCGGTGGGCAGCGCTGATCAGCGGACCGGTCTCGGCGGCCGGGTCGAACGGCCCGCCGAGCCGTATCTTCGCCGCCCTCGCCACCAACTCGTCGACGAACTCGTCGTGGATCGCGTCAGCCACGACGAGCCGCGCGCCCGCGGAGCACACCTGCCCCGAGTGCAAGAAGACGGCGGTCAGCGCGAGATCGAGTGCGGCGGCAATGTCCGCGTCGGCGAAGACGATGTTCGGGTTCTTGCCGCCCAGCTCGAGTGCGACCTTCTTTACCGATCCGGCAGCCGCTGCCATCACCGTGCGACCGGTCGTCAGACCGCCGGTGAAGGAGATCAAGTCGACGTCAGGATGCCCGGCGAGCGGCGCGGCCGCGACCGCCCCGGCACCGAGGATCAAGTTGGCGACGCCGGACGGCAACCCGGCGTCGGCCAGGATGCGCGACAACAGGATCGCCGTGGACGGAGTCAGCTCGCTCGGCTTGAGCACGAAAGTGCAACCCGCCGCCAGGGCGGGCGCGACCTTCCAGGCGACCTGCAGCAGCGGATAGTTCCACGGCGTGATGAGACCGCACACGCCGACTGGCTCGTGCACGATCCGGCTGACGATGTCTACGCGGCCGGTGTCCACCACCCGGCCGGCGTCCTGCCCCGCCGTACCGGCGTAGTGCCGGAACACGGCGACGACGTCGTCGACGTCGTACTGGCTCTCGACATACCGCTTGCCGGTGTCCAGCGACTCCGCCCGGGCCACATCCGCCTTGTCCGCCACCAGCTGATCAGCGACGCGGTTCAGCAGGGCGCCACGATCGAGGGCGGACGTCGCAGCCCACTCGCCTTTGTCGAACGCATCCCGGGCGGCCGCGATCGCGGCAACCGTGTCTTCAGCGGTGGCTTCGTCCACTGTCGCAACCAGCGTGCCGTCGGCCGGGCAGCGGATGTCCCTGCGCCCACCCGCGCGTGCCTGAACCCACCGACCGCCCACGAACAGGCTCGGCCAGAGGCCGTGGTCGTCGGGTGCGTTCAGGGAATCCTCATCCCGAATCGCCCCGGCCCCGTTGGCGTGCCCGCTGGGTGTCGACCAGCGCCTCGTGTGCCCGTTGCAGCACGCCGTCCTGGCGCAGCATCATCGGGTCGCTCTTGAGGTCCTTGGCGAGCGACACGCACAGCCCGACCATCACGAGGGCGAACGGGAACGCGGCCAGGATCGTCAGCGTCTGCAG
>JACCXW010000323.1 GCA_013696785.1 Geodermatophilaceae bacterium
GTCGAAGCAGTCCTGCACCCGGCCGTGCTTGTGGATCCGCAATCGTCACGTAGGTTCGATGATGACGACTACAGCTCCCTCGTTTCGGAACTGACGTGTGATCGGGATCATGGCCGACGCCGTCCAAATACGTCGCGGCTACAACTACGGTGGCCCATTGCCGCCCGACTGGACCTGGATCAACTTCATTGTGGACGAAGCAACGGCCGCCGCAGTTGGAAGCGTCGTTACTGCGGTCGGCGTCTGGGGTCGAGAGTGGATCAGGAAGGCTCGTAAACGTGATCCCGATGCACTCCCAATCAGGGCGACCATCTACGGCCCTACTGGCGAGGTGCTACGAGAGGTGGAGGTCCGCCCAGAGGAGGACTGAATTGGGCTCTCGCGAGAGTTACTAGCGCGCATCCGACCGCTCAGCTCCACGGCGACCATTCCCGTTCCTGCCGCTCGCCGTCGACGTAGGTCTCCACCCGCTCGTCGAAGAAGCAGACCAGGCCGGTGATCTGGCTGGAGTCCGGCAGCGGCTGCTCGTACGTCCACGCGATGTCCCGGCCGTCGAAGCTCAGGTAGCTCGCCTCGCCCTTGTAGGCGCACAGGGTTCGGGTCGAAGTGGGCTCCAGTAGGTCCATCCGGACGTCCTCGGCCGGTAGATATGTGCGTACCGGCAGGCCGGTCTCGAACAGCAGCTTCGGCCGCGTGGTGTCGGCGAGCACCGCCCCCTCCACCTCGATCCGGACATTGCGGGAACTCTGCCGGATGTCGATCCAGCTGAAGGGATCGCGCGGGTGGGCGACGATCCGCTCGTCCTCCTCGTACCACTCGTCCAGCGCGTCGAAGTCGAGCACGACGTAGCCGGTGAGGTCCGGGTCAGCCGGCCGGAACGCGGCGCCGATCAGCTCCGTGGCGTCGGTGCGGATGGTGAGCACCTCGCCGTCAGTGGTGTGGAAGTCGAACCGGCCGGGGGTGACGATCCGCGTCCCATCCGGCAAGAAGACGAATCCCGGGTCCTCGATCACCGCGTCCGGCGACGGTTCGAGGTCGGCGGTCAGGTCCTCCTCAGGCACGGCGTAATAGGGGACGACGCGCCCGGGCTCCCACACCAGCCGGGCCTGCGAGGTCGACAGGACCACCCGCCCGCCCACCCGGGCGGTGACCAGCTTCGCCGTCGGCTCGAACCGGAGTTCACCGACGTTGCGCAGGAGCGCTTGACCCAACCGAAGTGCCATCCGCCAAGGGTCCTACGGCGTTCGGCGGCGGTCAACGCGGCCGCGGTGACCGTGAGACTCTGGAAACCCCGACGCGCGGCCGTGGCGCCGATCGCGTGGCGAAGGTGGCGGCTAGACTCAGAGGCCCGTTGCTGCCGAGAGGACGCCGTACCCGCTGTGACGCTGCTGTCCTCGCTGCGCGACCCTGACGACCTGCGAGCCCTCGACGCTGCCGAACTCCCCCAGCTGGCCGCCGAGATCCGCGATTTCCTCGTCCGCAAGCTGGCCGTCACCGGCGGACACCTCGGACCGAACCTCGGCGCGGTCGAGCTGACCATCGCGCTGCACCGGGTCTTCGACTCGCCGAGCGAGCCCATCGTGTTCGACACCGGCCACCAGTCCTATGTTCACAAGATCCTGACCGGGCGCCAGACGGGCTTCGACACGCTGCGGCGCATGGGCGGGATGTCGGGCTATCCGAACCGCGCGGAATCCGAGCACGACTGGGTCGAGAACTCGCACGCCTCCACCGCGCTGTCCTACGCCGACGGGCTGGCCAAGGCGTTCGCCGTACGCCGGGAAGCCAGGCCGGTCGTCGCCGTGGTGGGTGACGGCGCGCTGACCGGCGGGATGGCCTGGGAGGCGTTGAACAACATCGCCGCGGCCAAGGACCGTCAGGTCGTGATCGTCGTCAACGACAACGGCCGGTCCTACTCGCCGACGATCGGCGGCGTCGCCGACCGGCTCGCGACGTTGCGGCTGCGGCCGGGCTACGAGCAGGTTCTCGACGTCGTCAAGGACGCCCTCGCCCGTACGCCGCTCGTCGGCGCGCCGCTGTACGACGCGTTGCACGGCATCAAGCGCGGACTCAAGGACGTCGTCGCGCCGCAGGGGATGTTCGAGGACCTGGGCCTGAAGTATGTCGGCCCGGTGGACGGACACGACATCGCCGCGTTGGACAAGGCGCTGCGCCGGGCCCGGGCGTTCGGCGGGCCGGTGATCGTGCATTGCGTCACGCACAAGGGCTTCGGGTACGCACCGGCGGAGACCGACTCCGAGGACCACTGGCACTCCACCGACGCCTTCGACCCCGATGTCGGCTCGCTCCTGAGCACCAAGGGGGCCGGCTGGACCGACGTCTTTGCCGAGGAGCTCGTCCGCCTCGGCGGTGAGCGCTCCGACGTCGTCGCAGTCACTGCGGCCATGCTGTTCCCGGCCGGCCTGGCACCGTTCGCCGAGCACTACCCCGACCGCTGCTTCGACGTGGGGATCGCCGAGCAGCACGCGGTGACATCCGCGGCCGGCCTGGCCATGGGCGGGATGCATCCTGTCGTCGCGATCTACTCGACGTTCCTCAACCGCGCGTTCGACCAGCTGCTGCTCGACGTTGCCATGCACAAGCTGCCGGTGACGTTCGTGCTGGACCGGGCCGGGGTGACCGGACCCGACGGCGCCTCCCACCACGGCATGTGGGACCTGTCGTTGCTCGGCAACGTCCCGGGCATGCGGGTCGCCGCGCCGCGTGACGCCGCCCGGCTTCGCGAGCAGCTCCGGGTGGCGGTGGCGATCGCGGACGGTCCCAGCGCGGTGCGGTTCCCGAAAGGCGCCGTGGGTCCCGATGTTCCAGCCCTGACCCGCCGGGACGGCGTCGACGTCCTGCGCCGCGGCGAGCGGCCCGACGTGCTGCTCGTCAGTGTCGGGGCGTGCGCCGGTACGGCGCTGGAGGTGGCCGACCGGGTCAGCGGTCAGGGAATCGACGTCACGGTCGTCGACCCGTGCTGGGTGCTGCCGATCAACCCGGCGCTGCGCGAACTCGCCGCCGGGTACCGGCTGGTCGTCACGGTGGAGGATGCCGCCCGGCACGGCGGGATCGGGTCGGCGTTGTCGCAGGACCTGCGCGCGCACGGCATCGACGTACCAGTCCGTGACGTCAGTCTCCCGCAGCGTTTCCTGGAGCACGGCAGCCGGCCGGAGGTACTCGCCGAGTACGGGCTGAGCAGTCAGGCCATCGCGCGGCAGGTGATCGAGTGGGCCTCGCGGATCGTCGAGCACACCGACCACCCAGCCACCGACTCGGTCTGATCCCGGCGTTGCTGGTCAGGGCGCGCCGGCGGCGAAGGTGGGGGGCGGCATGCGGGTGTTGATGGTCGAGGACGAGCATCAACTCGCGGACGCCGTCGCGCGCGGCCTGCGTCGCGAGGGGATGGCTGTCGACGTCGCGTACGACGGGATGACCGGCCACGAGAAGGCCAGCATCACGCAGTACGACGTCATCGTGTTGGACCGCGACCTGCCCGGGATGAGCGGTGACGAGCTGTGCCGCCGGCTGGCCGTCGACGGGACGCTGACCCGGGTGATCATGCTCACTGCGAGCGGTGGGGTGGCCGAGCGGGTCGCGGGACTGTCTCTCGGCGCGGACGACTACCTGGCCAAGCCGTTCGCGTTCACCGAGCTCGTGGCCCGGATCCGGGCGCTCGGGCGGCGGGCCACACCGGCCGCCCCGCCGCTGCTGACCGCCGGCGATGTCGCGTTGGACCCGGCGCGGCGGGTGGT
>JACCXW010000326.1 GCA_013696785.1 Geodermatophilaceae bacterium
GCGATCAAGCTCGTCGCGGACGGCATCCGCGGCGTGTCGCCCACGACCGTCGAAGCGGCGGAGTCCGCGGGCTCGAGCACGTTCCAGATCATCACCAAGGTTCAGCTGCCCATGGCCCGCAACGCCCTCGTGTTGGCGTCCAACCAGGGCTTGCTCTACGTGCTGTCGATGGTCGTCATCGGCGGGCTCGTCGGCGGCGGCGCGCTGGGCTACACGGTCGTCAGCGGCTTCTCCCAGGGCCAGCTGTACGGGAAGGGCCTCGCTGCCGGCATCGCGATCGTCGCTCTCGGCATCATGCTCGACCGCATCACCCAGCACGCCGCCGCCCGGCAGGGACGGCGGTGACCACCCGCGACAACCCTGTGCGCCTCCGCCCCTCCGGGCGTCGGTGACCATCCGCCGGCCGGCGTACCGGTCGCGAAAGGAGAACAGATGAGGACAGGAAAATCACGAGTGTTGAGGCTCGCCGCGCTCGTCGCAGCCGGCGGTCTCGTCGCCTCCGGCTGCGGCGGTGGCAACATCGAGGAGACGGCTACTCCCGAGGGCGCCGAGGACTGCGGTGACTTCAACATCGCCATCAATCCGTGGGTCGGCTACGAGGCCTCGGCGCACGTCGTCGGTTACGTCGCCGCGACCGAACTCGGCTGCAACGTCGAGTACAAGTCGCTCAAGGAGGAGGTCGCCTGGCAGGGCTTCGGCAGCGGCGAGGTCGACGTCGTCATCGAGAACTGGGGCCACGACGATCTCAAGGCAAAGTACATCGAGGACCAGGGCACCGCTCAGGACGCCGGTCCCAACGGCAACGTCGGCGTGATCGGCTGGTACCTCCCGCCATGGATGGTCGAGGAGTACCCCGACATCACCGAGTGGGAGAACCTCAACACGTACGCCGACATGTTCGCGACGTCGGAGTCCGGCGGCAAGGGCCAGCTCCTCGACGGTGACCCGTCCTTCGTCACGAATGACGAGGCGCTGGTGCAGAACCTCGATCTGAACTTCACCGTGGTCTACGCCGGCAGCGAGCCGGCGCTGATCCAGGCCTTCCGAGCCGCGGAAGAGAATCGCGAGCCTCTGCTGGGGTACTTCTACGCACCGCAGTGGTTCCTGTCCGAGGTCGAGCTGGTCAAGGTGAACCTGCCGCCGTTCGAGGAGGGCTGCGACGCCGATCCCGCGGCCGTGGCGTGTGACTATCCCGAGTACATCCTGGACAAGATCGTCGCCACCGATTTCGCCGAGTCCGGAAGCCCGGCGTACGACCTGGTGACGAATTTCGAATGGACCAATGAGGACCAGAACCTCGTCGCGAAGTACATCGCCGAGGACGGCATGGACCCGGAGGACGCCGCACAGCAATGGGTCGAGGACAACCCGGACGTCGTCGAGGGCTGGCTCAGCTAGCCCAACTTCTCACGTCGCCCAGCAGGCAACGGGAGGTCTAGTGTTGCGTATAGCGATACAAGTTGCGTGAAGCGCAACGAAGGAGGCTGAGATGCGGGTCGTGGTGATCGGGGCGGGCGTTGTCGGTGCGGCCGTGGCCGATGAGATGTCCAGCCTCGGATGGACCGACATCACTGTGCTCGACCAAGGGCCGCTGTTCGCCACCGGCGGGTCGAGTTCGCACGCCCCGGGCCTGGTCTTCCAGGCCAACGGGTCCAAGACGATGACCGAACTGGCCCGCTACACCGTGGAGAAGTTCTGCCGTCTGAGCCACGGCGGGACGCAAGGCTTCGTCCAGGTCGGCGGTCTGGAGGTGGCGACGACAGCCGAGCGGCTGGCGGATCTGCACCGCCGACATGGCTGGCTGGCCTCGTGGGGAGTGGCAAGCCGCGTGGTGTCGGCCGAGGAGTGCGCGAAGCTGCATCCGCTGCTCGATCCCGGCGTACTCCTCGGCGGTCTGCACACGCCGACCGACGGCCTGGCCAATCCCGTGACGGCGGTGACCGCGCAGGCACGGGCGGCGGAGGGACGCGGCGTGCGTTTCGTCGGGGACTGCGAGGTCCTGGACGTCCTGGTCGCCGATGGTCAGGTCCGCGGCGTGGTGACAACCCAGGGCGAGTACGCCGCGGACGTCGTGGTGTGCTGCGCCGGCATCTGGGGCCCCCGGGTCGCCGCGATGGTCGGCATGACGCTGCCGCTGACGCCGCTGGCTCACCAGTACGCATGGACGACCCGCGTGCCCGAGCTGGAACGCATCGACACCGGCGCGACCCGGCCGATCCTGCGTCATCAGGACCGAGACCTGTACTACCGCGAGTACGGCGACCGGGTCGGCATCGGCTACTACGGGCACGACCCGATGCCGGTCGACTGTGCTGACATTGCCCGACCTACGGCCGGGCGCGCCGGCCACGCGATGCACCAGGACGCGAAGGTCATGCCGAGCATCCAGGACTTCACCCCGGTCGACTTCGAGCCGGCGTGGGAGGAGTCGCTGCGGCTCCTGCCCTCGCTGCGCGAGGCCGAGTTGGGCGAGGGCATCAACGGCCTGTTCTCCTTCACCACCGACGGCATGCCTCTGATCGGGGAAAGCCAGGAGGTCCGCGGCTTCTGGGTCGCCGAAGCGGTCTGGGTGACCCACTCAGCGGGCGTCGGCCGAGCCGTCGCGGAGTGGATCGTCACCGGCTCGCCCTCGGTCGACCTGCACGACTGCGACGTCAACCGGTTCGAGCAGCACCAACTTGCCCCTGCGTACGTGCAGGCCCGCAGCTGCCAGAACTTCGTCGAGGTGTACGACATCCTGCACCCCTTGCAGCCGATGGATTATCCACGTCCGCTGCGTAGAAGCCCGTTCCATCCCCGTCAGGTGGAACTCGGTGCGATGTTCCTGGAGGCGAGCGGCTGGGAGCGCCCGCAGTGGTACGCCACCAACGAGCACCTGCTGGACGGACGTGACATCAGAACCCCGAACGAATGGGCGGCGCGGTACTGGTCGCCCATCGTCGGAGCTGAGGCTCAGGCCACCAGGGAACGGGTGGCGCTCTACGACATGACCGCGCTGAAACGGATCGAAGTCACCGGTCCCGGCGCGACGGCGTACCTGCAACGAGTCACGACCGGCAACGTCGACAAGTCCGTCGGGTCCGTCACGTACTGCCTGCTGTTGGACGAGCGGGGCCGGATCCGCAGTGACGTCACGGTCAGCCGGCTCGGTCCCGAGCACTACCAGGTGGGCGGCAACGGCGCGCTCGACGTCGACTGGTTCGGCCGGCACCTTCCGGCGGATCGCGGCGTCACCGTTCGGGACATCACCGCCGGCACGTGCTGTCTCGGTGTCTGGGGGCCGCACGCCCGCGACCTGCTGCAGCAGCTCTCCCGCGATGATGTCGCCGGGCTCACGTACTTCCGCGGCAAGCGAATGCACGTCGGCATGGTCCCGACCACGGCCCTTCGGCTGTCCTATGTCGGCGAGCTCGGGTACGAGCTGTACACGACCGCCGACCTGGGCTTGAAGCTGTGGGACACGTTGTGGGAGGCCGGTCAGCAGTTCGGCATCTTCGCGGGCGGGCGCGGAGCGTTCACCAGCTTGCGGCTGGAGAAGGGTTACCGCTCCTTCGGCGCGGACATGACGTGGGACCACTACCCGGCCGAGGCCGGCCTCGCGTTCGCCGTGCGGATGGACAAGGGCGACTTCCTCGGCCGTACGGCGTTGCTGGACGCACCGCTGCGATCACGGCTGACGTGCCTGACCACCACCGACCCGACAAAGGTCGTGGTGGGCAAGGAACCGGTGTACGACGGGGATCGCTGCGTCGGCTACGTCACGAGCGCCGCCTACGGGTACACGGTCGGGCTCGGGATCGCGTACGCGTGGCTCCCCGTCGAACTCAGCGAGCCGGGAACGGCTGTCCACATCGGATACTTCGACGAGCGCATCCCCGCAACCGTGACTGCAGAGCCGTTGTTCGACCCCGATATGACACGGTTGCGATCGTGAGTGAATGGCAGGTCACGCCACGACTGCCGGAGCACCCTGACGTCCTCTGGGCCGAGGCGGAACCGAAGGCGTCCTACGACGTCGTGATCGTCGGGGCCGGCGGGCACGGGCTGGCGACGGCGTACTACCTGGCGAAGAACCACGGCATCACGAACGTCGCCGTCGTCGAGCGCGGTTGGCTGGCCGGCGGCAACATGGCGCGCAACACGACGATCATCCGATCGAACTACCTGTGGGACGAGAGTGCCGGGATCTACGAGCACGCACTGAAACTGTGGGAGGGCCTGGAAGCCGACCTCGACTGCGAGGTGGCGTTCAGCCAGCGCGGCGTGCTGAACCTGGCGCACAGTCTCGGCGATGTCCGCGAGGGGCGCCGCCGCGTCAACGCGAATCAGCTCAACGGCGTGGACGCGCAGTGGCTCACACCCGACGAGGTGCAGAAGGTCGCGCCGATCCTCAACATCTCGACAGACGTGCGCTATCCGGTGCTGGGTGGGACATTCCAGCCGAGGGCGGGGATCGCGAAGCACGACTGGGTCGCGTGGGGGTACGCGCGCGCCGCCCATGCACTCGGGGTGGATCTGATCCAAGGCTGCGAGGTAACCGGCGTCCTTCGCGACGGCGACCGGGTCGTCGGCGTCGACACCGTCCGCGGACCGATCAGGGCGGGCCGGGTGGCGCTGGCTGCGGCCGGGCACAGCAGCGTCGTCACGTCGTCGCTCGGCCTGCGGTTGCCGCTGCAGAGCTTTCCGTTGCAGGCGCTGGTGTCCGAGCTGCTCGAGCAAGTGCTCGACACCGTGGTGATGTCCAATGCCGTGCACGTCTACGTGTCGCAGGCGCACAAGGGCGAACTCGTCATGGGCGCCGGCATCGACGGCTACGTCGGCTACGGGCAGCGCGGCTCCTTCCCGGTGATCGAGCACCAGATGGCCGCCGCCATCGAGCTGTTCCCGATCTTCGCCCGCGCCCACGTGTTGCGGACCTGGGGTGGCATCGTGGACGTCTCTCCGGACGCGTCGCCGATCGTCGGGCTGACGCCGTACGCCGGGCTGTACGTCAACTGCGGCTGGGGAACCGGCGGTTTCAAGGCGACACCCGGTATCGGCTGGGTGTTCGCCGACACGATCGCGAACGACCGGCCGCATCCACTCGCCGAGCCGTTCTCGCTGGCCCGGTTCGACAGTGGGGCCCTCATAGACGAGCACGGCGCGGCCGCCGTCGCGCACTGAAACTGTCATGCTGAGGATCCCCTGCCCGTGGTGCGGGCTCCGCGACGAAACCGAGTTCTCCTACGGCGGCCAGGCACACGTGGCATATCCCGCCGAACCGTCCACTGTGGACGACGATGCCTGGGCCACATATCTGTTCTACCGGGACAACCCCAAAGGGTGGTTCGCCGAGCGGTGGATGCACCGGGCCGGGTGCCAGCGCTGGTTCAACGTCGTCCGGCACACGGTGACGTACGAGATCGCTGCGAGCTATCCGCCGGGTGCTTCCCGGCCGGAGCCGGCATGAAGGTCACCGTCGACGGCGCCGAACTGGTCGCGCGTCCAGGCGACACGCTCGCCTCCGCACTGGTCAGGGCGGGGCGCCGGGTGCTGTCCCAGGGTATCTACACCGGCCGCCCCCGTGGGCTGGTGGCCGCCGGTGCGGAGGAGAGCAACATCTTCGTCCAGGTTCTCTCCGGGACCGGTGAGCCGATGGTCAGGGCCACCGAGATCGAGGCGTACGACGGACTGCGTGTTCGCACCCTCGCCGGCAAGGGCCTGCTGCCGGCCGAGCCGGACGACGCGCGCTACGACAAGACCTTCGCGCATACCGACGTACTGGTCGTCGGAGCCGGACCGGCCGGGCTGGCGGCGGCGCTGGCAGCGGGGGAGTCCGGCGCCCGAGTGCTGCTCGTCGACGACCAGCCGCGGCCCGGCGGTCGGCTCCTGGCCAGCAGGTCCACTGTGGATGGTCTGCCCGCCGTCGAGTATGTCGAGTCCGTGCGGACACGGCTCGCGGCCTGTCCTGAGGTGACGGTGCTGAACCGGACCACCGTCGCCGGCTACTACGACCACAACTATCTGGTCGCGGTCGAACGCCGCACCGACCACCTGGCCGATCCTCCGGCGGCAATGGCACGCCACCGGCTGTGGAACATCCGGGCCGGCCAGGTCGTCCTTGCCACTGGGGCGCACGAGCGGTCGATCGCCTTTCCCGACAACGACCGCCCGGGCGTCATGCTGGCCGCATCCGCGTCGGCGTACGCATGGAGGTACGGCTGCCTGCCCGGTCGGCGAGCGGTAGTCTTCGGCGCCCACGACGGCTCGCTCGCAGCGGCGATCGATCTCGCCGACGCCGGTATGGAAGTCGTCGCGGTCCTCGACGTCCGGGATGCGGTGGGGCCGGAACTCGCGGCGGCACTGGCTGCGCGTGGGATCCCGGTCCATCCGGCGACCCCTGTCCTGGGCACTCTCGCTGACCCGGACGGCGTGCTGCGGGCGGTGCTGACATCGGCTGGGGACACCGTCGATGCCGACCTGCTGGCGGTATCCGGTGGGTGGAACCCGGCGGTCGAACTGTTCAGCCAGTCCGGCGGTCGAACTGCCTGGTCTGACGCCGCGGCCGGTTTCCTGCCGGACCAGCCGGCGCAAAGGACTTTCTGCGCCGGAGCGTTGACCGGTGCAGTGGACGTCGCGGAGGCGTTGGCGACGGGCGCGAGCGCCGGCGCGGCGGCGACCCGAGCGACCGGGCACGAGGTGAGCGAGGTTCAGCCTCCGGTCGTCACCGGATCGGCGCGGCACCAGGAGCCGCCGGCGGCGTACTTCTTCGTCGACTCCGCCGCGGACGACCGGGTGTTCATCGACATGCAGCGGGACGCGACGCTGCACGACGTGCGCCGCGCGGTCGGCGCCGGCCTCACCTCGATCGAGCACATCAAGCGCTACACCACGATCGGCACGGCGGCCGATCAGGGCCGCGGATCCGGCGTGCTCGCCGTCGGCGTTCTCGCGCAACTGTCCGGGCGGTCGATGGCCGAGCTCGGTACTACGACGTACCGGCCGCCGTACACGCCGATCTCGTTCGCGTTGCTGGCCGGACGGGACCGGGGCCGGCTGGCCGACCCGGAACGGGTCACCGCGATCCACGACTGGCACGTCGAGCACGGTGCCGTCTTCGAAGACGTCGGGCAGTGGAAACGGCCGCGGTTCTTCCCGCGTGCTGAGGAGTCGATGAACGACGCGGTACGCCGGGAGTGTGCGGCCGCGCGAAGCGGTGTTGCGATGATGGACGCCTCCACACTCGGCACGATCGAGTTGCAGGGTGCCGACGTCGGCGTCTTGCTGGATCGGCTCTATACCAACGTTTTCTCCACGCTTGCGATGGGTCGCGTGCGGTACGGCGTGATGTGCGGTGTCGACGGGATGGTGCTCGACGATGGCACGACCGCGCGGCTCAGCGAGGACCGCTGGCTGATGAGCACGACGACAGGCAACGCGGCGAAGGTCCTGGAGTGGCTGGAGGAATGGCGCCAGACCGAGTGGCCCAACCTGGACGTCCGCTGTTCGTCGGCGACCGACCAGTGGTCGACGGTCGCCCTAGTCGGCCCGCGCTCGCGCGAGGTGCTCGCCGGGGTGGCGCCCGCGCTGGACTGCACAGTCGAGGCGTTCCCGTTCATGGC
>JACCXW010000339.1 GCA_013696785.1 Geodermatophilaceae bacterium
GTCGAACGCCTCCGGACCGAGTACGCCGGCGTTGTGCCAGGTACCGGCCGCCATGAGCTCCATTGCGACGACCGGATTGACGGCGGTCTGCCAGACCACGGCCTGCGCGCCGTACTCCGCCATGGACCACTCGTTGTCGACCACGTGGTAGAGGTACGTCTCCCGGGCCGCACCATCGACTCCGGTACCCATCACCCAGGTTCCGGCGCAGGTCTTGCCCCGCATGCGATCACCGAGGTCGGCCGGGTTGGGTAGGCAGGCGGCGACGACGTCCCGTGGCGACACCTCGGCCGCTCCGACCCGTACCGGAGCGGTCGAGTCCAGCCCGAGCTTGTGCAGCGTCCGCAGTACGCCGATGAACTCCTCACCCAGGCCGTACTTGAACGTGACCCGCTGCGCGTCGACCCAGCGGGGGACGAGCAGCACCTCCTCGTGCTCGACGTTGACACACTCGACCGGGCCGATCCCCTCCGGAAACTCGAACGTCTCCGGCTCGCTGAACGGCTCGGTCGTGAACCAGCCACGATCGCGTTCCCAGACAACGGGCGGGTTCAGGCACTCCTCGATCGTGGTCCAGATGGAGAACGTGGGAGCGAAGTCGTACCCGTCGACGATCAGGTTCGCCCCGTCGCGGATGCCGACCTCGTCGATCGCACCGAAGAGGTGGTCCGCGGCGTACCGGGCGAAGATGTCGGACAGCCCTGGCTCCACGCCGATGCCGACCAGCGCCAGCCGCTCCGCAGCCTCCCAGTCCGAGGCGATCTCGAACTGCTCGTCGCCGAGCTTCACCCCGCATTCGGCGTACGGCCGGTCCGGGTGGGGCTTCGACAGCGACATCGCCATGTCCAAGTAGTGGACGCCCGCCGCGAGCGCGGCCCGGAACAGCGGCATCACGAATCGCGGGTCGGTGGCGTTCATGAGGACGTCGCAGCGGTGCTCGGCCAGCAGCGTCTGGACCGCGGCGGCGTCCGAGGCGTCGACGCGAGCGGCCACGAACCGCGGATCCGCGACCCGCTCGACGGCATGTGTAGCCCGGCCCTCGTCGTAGTCCGCGACCACCATCGCCTCGAAGAACTCCCGGCGCGCGGCAATGGCAGTGATGGCGCCCCCGACACCGCCGGCACCGACTAAGAGCACTCGCATGCGACCTCCAGACGACGACTTCCGCGTCAGAATAGCGACATACCTGCGGTAACCCTTGTCAACAGCCCGGCAAGCTGCGATAACCGTCGCACCGATCGCCCCACAGAGGAGTCTGCCCATGGCCACCGAGACACCCGAGCGGTCCAACGACGGATATACGCCGGACAAGGGGCTCAAGCCGGGAGCCCTGGGCTTGATGTCCAGCGTCGTGATCGGTATGTCCTCGACGGCTCCGGCGTACAGCCTGGCGGCGACCCTCGGCTTCGTCGTCATCGTGGTGGGGGTCAAGGCGCCGGCGATCATGCTGCTCGCGTTCATCCCGATGTACCTCATCGCGGTTGCATACGCCGAGCTCAACAAGCGCGAACCGGACTGCGGTACGACGTTCACGTGGGTGACCCGGGCGTTCGGGCCGCGGGCCGGGTGGATGGGCGGCTGGGGCATCATCGCCGCTGACATCATCGTCATGTCCAACCTCGCGCAGATCGCCGGCATCTACGGCTTCCTGCTCGTCGGGGCGGACGGCTTGGCCGAGAGCACGTTCTGGAGCACCGTTGCCGGCGTCCTCTGGATCGCCGTCATGACCTACATCTGCTACCGCGGCATCGAGGTGTCCGCGCGGATGCAGTACGGGCTGCTCGGCATCGAACTGATCGTCCTGGCAGCCTTCGCGATCTATGCCCTGGTGAAGGTCTACGCGGGTACGGCGCCGGAGGGCTCCCTCACGCCGAGCCTGAGTTGGCTGTGGCCGTCAGGCATGTCCGTGGCGGAACTTACCGAGGCTCTGCTCCTGGCGATCTTCATCTACTGGGGCTGGGACACCGCCGTCGCGGTGAACGAGGAGACCAAGGATCCCGACAAGATCCCCGGCCGGGCGGCGATCATCTCGACCGTGCTGCTGCTGGCGACGTACGTCATCGTCAGCATTGCGACCGTCGCGTTCGCCGGCACCGGGGAGGAAGGGATCGGACTCGGCAACGAAGAGAACGCCGAGGACGTCTTCAATGCCCTCGGCGACACGGTCTTCGGCGATGACTGGTTCGGGTCGCTGTTCGCGGCCCTGCTCATCATCTCGGTGCTGACATCGGCGTCGGCCTCGACGCAGACGACGATCCTGCCGACCGCACGCGCGGGCCTGTCGATGGGCGCCTACCGGGCGCTGCCGGTGAGCTTCGCGAAGGTGCACCCGCGGTACCTGACGCCGACGGTCTCCACGCTGTGGATGGGTGCCCTGTCGATCATCTTCTACGTCGGCCTGACGCTCGTCAGCGAGAACGTGCTGCAGGACTCGATTCTGGCCGTGGGGCTGATGATCGCGTTCTACTACGGACTGACCGGGTTCGCGTGCGCCTGGTATTACCGGCACGAGCTGAAAACACCGCGCGATCTGTTCATGCGGGGGATCCTTCCGCTGCTCGGCGGGATCATCCTGCTGGCCGTCTTCGTAAAGGCTTGCATCGACTACCTCGACCCGGAGTACGGCTACACCACGGTCGCCGGTGTCGGTGGGGTGTTCGTGGTCGGGATCGGCACGCTGCTGCTCGGCGTGGTGCTGATGGAGATCTACGCGCGGATCGCACCGGCGTTCTTCCGTGGCGAGACGCTCAAGCCCGGCTCGTCGGATCTGCTGCTCGCCGGACGGAATCGGCCCACCCTCGGGTTACCCGACTCGCACGAGGGCACCGTGATCGCGCCCGACCTGTCCAACCTGCCGCCGGGCCGCCAGCCGTACGGCGGTGACGACGACCAGCCCCACTGACCCTTGGCGCATCCACCAAGGCCGGCCGTCTCCCGGGCGGCGATCCTCGAGGTCCTGCGCGGGCATTTCGGGGTTGCGGCGACGGAGCTGGCGCTGCTTGCCGGGGGTCTCGACGAGGACGCCCGGACCTACCGGGTCACGGTCGACACCGGGATGGAACTCGCGCTGAGGCTGGCGGTCGGCGATCCTCGACCGAGCGCGTATGCAGCCCCGCGGCGGCTGCGGGACCTGGGTGCCGACGCTGTCGTAGCACCGTTGCCGACGACGGGGGGGCAACTCTTCGTCGAGGTCCACGGGCTGACGTGGTCGCTGTACCCGTTCGTCGAGGGTGTGGACGGCTGGACCCGCGGAATGAGCGACAGGGACTGGCGCGACCTGGGCGTGGCACTTCGCACCGTGCACGATGCCTCGCCAGCTGCCCTCGTCGTACGACGGGACGCCTTCGACGTCACGCCGTACGAGGCGCTGGCGACCTGGGATGGCGCCGTTGGGCGGTCGATGGAACCGGACGACCCCCGTCGAGGGTTCGCCGAAGCCTGGCAGGCCCACCACGACGCGATGGCCGCGACGCTCGAGCGGATGCGGGTGCTGGCGGCATTCCTACGCGATCGCCCTCGGAACGACGTGCTCTGCCACGGCGATCTGCATCCAGGCAACGTCCTCTTCAGCGACGCCGGCGTACACATCCTTGACTGGGGTGACGTGCTGCTGGCGCCACGCGAGCGGGACTTCATCTTCGTTCCGCACCAGGGCGCACTCGGTGTCGCTCGGCCGCTCGCGACGTCGTTTCTCAGCGGTTATGGCGTGCCGCTCGACGACATCGACTGGCCCGCACTCGCCTACTACCGGTGTGAGCGTGTCCTACAGGACGTCATCGCATGGGCCGAGAGCGTGTTCGGCCGCACCGGCGCCAAGGATTTCGGGCCGGCCGTCCATTGGCTGCTGGCCGTCTTCGAGCCGGGGGGTGAGGTCGACGCCGTCCGTGACGCCTGCCGCCACCTACCGCCTCACCTCGACGTGCTCCGATGAGTATTTGGCCACCGCCGGGTCTATCCGACGAACCTGCCGACGCCGGACCGAGAGGTACTCCGGTTCCCATGTCAGGCCTCGCGGAGTGGCAGATCACCCCACAGGGCGGGCTGCAGCTGGGCCAAGACGATGAGCGCGCCGGATCGGCGTCGGGGAGATCATCCAAGGCACGGCGGCAGCCTTTGCGGAGGTAGTCGATCCGGAGGGAAACAGGATCGTCGTCGCTTCAGTCCTGAGCGCCGGGTGGCCCACTGTGCCGGCACGCTAGCGTCGCGCGCATGAGCGATCGCGAGCTGCAGACCCTGGCTTCCGGCGGGCACTACTTCGAGGCGCCGCGCTGGCACGACGGGCGCTGGTGGGTCTCGGACTTCTACTCCCACACCGTGTCCACGGTCACCACGGACGGCGTACAGGAGACCGTCTGCGAGGTGCCGGGGCAGCCGTCAGGGCTGGGCTGGCTTCCGGACGGGTCTCTGGTCATCTCATCGATGACCGATCACCGCGTGCTCCGTCGTACTCCGGAAGGCCAGGTCGAGGAGTACGCCGACCTGACCAAGCACTGCGGAGGCAAGCTCAACGACCTGGTCGTCGACTCCAACGGCCGCATTTTCGCCGGCAACTTCGGATTCGACCTGATGAGCGGTGCCGACCCCGCCACCGCATCGCTCGTCCGGATCGATCGCGACGGCTCGGTGCACATCGCCGCCCTGGATTTGCACTTCCCGAACGGCGCCGTGGTCACGCCGGACGGGTCGACGCTGATCGTGGGGGAGACCCTGGG
>JACCXW010000353.1 GCA_013696785.1 Geodermatophilaceae bacterium
CCGAGTCAGAGTTCAGATCGGGCTCAGGCAAAGGGAAGCCCCACATAATTCTCGGCCAAGCTCGTGGCGGCTGCGGTGCTGCCGGCGATGTACCGCAGTTGCGACAGCGCCAACTGCTCGTCGAAGTCGTCGCCGGTGCGGTGCAACATGGACGTCATGAACCACGAGAAGTGCTCGGCCCTCCACACCCGGCGTAACGCCGTCTCCGAGTAGGCGTCGGCGAGATCCGGGCTGCCTCGCAGCAACGCGGGGAGCGCGCGTGCGAGCAGGCTGACGTCGGCGATCGCGAGGTTCATTCCCTTAGCGCCAGTAGGCGGCACGATGTGGGCTGCGTCGCCGGCCAGGAACAACCGGCCTTGGCGCATCGGCGCGGCGACGAAGCTGCGCATCGCCGTCACTCCTTTGTCCAGCACGGGTCCGACGTTGACCGTCCCACCATCGTCCACCGCGAGACGCTTGGCTAGCTCCTCCCAGATCCGGTCGTCCGGCCATTCCTCGACCGTCTCGTCGGCGTCGACCTGCAGGTACAGCCGGGTGATCTCCGGCGATCGCATGCTGCACAACGCGAACCCGAGCGCATGCCGGGCATAGATCAACTCCTCGTGCAGAGGTGGCACCTCGGCAAGGATCCCCAGCCAGGCAAAGGGATACGTGCGGTCAAGCACGCGCAGAACGGCGGCCGGTACGGCTCCGCGCGCGATCCCATGGAAGCCGTCACAGCCGGCAACCACGTCGCAGTCCAGCCGCTGGCCGGCACCATGAGCGTCCACGTATGTGATGTACGGCGCGTCGGTGTCGATGTCGTGGACCGCGGTCTCGGTGACGTCGAACTCGACCTGGCCGCCGTCGCGCAGCCGTGCCGCGACGAGGTCCTTCACGACCTCCTGCTGCCCGTACACCGTGATCGTCTTACCGACGAGTTCGTCGAAGGCGACTCGATGATCAACACCGTCGAACCGCAGCTCGATCCCGGCATGGACCAGCCCGACGCGGTCCATCCGTTCACCGAGGCCGACCTCGCGCAGCAGCTCGGCCGTCGGATGCTCCAGTACGCCGGCCCGCACCCGGCTCTCGACGTACTCCCGGCTGCGACGTTCGAGTACCACGGACTCGACCCCGGCCAGGTGGAGCAGATGGGACAGCAGCAGGCCGGCTGGGCCGGCGCCGATGATCGCGACCTGCGTCGGCTCAACGGTGCTTGCCCGCCTCGTGGGCTGCGCCCACCGCTCGCTCCGCTCCTCGCTCGTTCCTCGCTCGATGCTCACTCGCTCTCGGCTCACAGCACATCCACCCAGCCGCCGGTGCGCCAATACACACCCGCGTCGCGGCTGAGCAGTCCTTCGTCGACGAGATAGCGGCGCAGGGCCGCGTAGTCCGGGTGGAACGCGGCCAGAATCGCGTTGACGTCCCGCTCTGGGTAGCGCACGCCCGGCTCGAATGTCGTCACGATGTGCCGGAGCACGACGTTCATCTTCCAGCGTCCGTTTTTGGCTTGCGCAGTCGGAAAATGCGTCAGTCGACCCGCGCGGAAGAAAGAGCGGAGGACCGCAACTTCGGCCGGGTCGATGACGCCGAAGTCATCCGGTTCCGGCGCGGCCTCTCGCGCGGCCTCCTTGAAGAGCTCGGCGCGCAACTCGTACTGACCGTCCACAGTGGACACTAGTCCCGCTGCCTCCAGCCGCCGGACCGCCTTCGCCACGACGGGGGCGGGCAGCGTGCTGACCCTGACCAGATCGCCGAACGTCGTCGCACCCAACGTCAGCGCCGCCACTACGCGGAGCCGATCCGGCTCGGCCAGCAACCCCACGAGTGCGCCCGCCTGCATGGTCCCGACGGTAACGTGCGGCCGGTGGCGACAACATACGAGGACGACCTGCGGCTGGCCCACGTCATGGCCGACCAGGCCGACTCGCTGACCATGAGCCGGTTCGCCGCGACTGACCTCGTGGTCACGGCGAAATCGGATCTGACCCCGGTCACGGACGCGGACAACGCGACCGAGGAAGTCCTCCGCTCCACGTTGTCCCGGGCCCGCGCCCGCGACGCGATCCTGGGCGAGGAGTTGGGGGCCACCGGCCACGGGCCCCGGCGCTGGGTCCTCGACCCGATCGACGGGACCAAGAACTTCGTACGACGAGTTCCCGTCTGGGCCACCTTGATCGGGTTGATGGACGGCTCGGAACCCGTCGTCGGTCTGGTCTCGGCCCCGGCGTTGGGGCGCCGGTGGTGGGCGGCGAAGGGCACCGGCGCGTGGACCGGCAAGAGCCTGAGCGCGGCGACCCGCTGCCGAGTGGCCGA
>JACCXW010000357.1 GCA_013696785.1 Geodermatophilaceae bacterium
GGTAGGCGTTTGCGAAGCGGCCGTGCGGATCGACGCTGTCGCGGACCGTCAGGAACTCCGCGAAGCGCGGATAGCGGCCGCGCAGCGACTCGGCGTCCTGGTAGTGCAGCTTCCCCCAGTGCGGCCGACCGTCCAGATCCCGCATCACGGCCTCCACTTCCCGGAAGTAGCGCTCGTAGGACTGCCCTTTGAACATGTGCACGGCGAGGTACGCCGAGTCGCGACCCGAGGCGGTCGACAGCGGGATGTCATCGGCAGCGGTGAACCGGACCTCGACCGGGAAGGACACCCGCAGGTCGTGCCGCTCGATGACCCGCCCGATCCCGTCGATGGCGGCTCGGACCGCAGCCGCCGGTACGCCGTACTCCATCTCGACGAAGCGCACCCGGCGGGAGGAGACGAAGACCTTGTACGAGGCGTCGGCGTACTCCCGGTCGCCCATCAAACGGGCGGCGACCGTGTTGATCCGGGGGATGAGGGCGGGACGTAGCCGACCGAGCCGACAGGTGAGGCCGAAGACGCCGTTGCTGAACACCTCGTCGTCGAGGAACGCCCGCGGTCGGCTCAGCGGTTGCAGTGCGGCGCCGGCGGGCAGCCGATTGTTGCGTTTGGTGAGTGTCTTGTCGGTGTGCGGGAACCAGAAGAACTCGAAGTGGTCGTTGTCGGCAACGAGTGCGTCGAGGTCGGCGAGGACCGCCGGGAGCGGCATCGGGCGCTCCTTCGCGGTCAAGGCGAACGCGGGCTCGGCCTGCAGGGTGACGGTGGTGATGATGCCGAGCGCCCCGAGTCCGACCCGGGCCGCGCCGAACAACTCGGGCCGTTCATCGGGGCTACACGTGACCACCGATCCGTCGGCGAGCACCATCTGCAGCACCCGGACCTGCGCGGCCAGCCCACCCAGCGCGCGGCCGGTCCCGTGGGTGCCGGTGGAGATGGCGCCGGCCACCGTCTGCCGGTCGATGTCGCCGAGGTTGCTCAACGCCAGTCCGCGCTGTTGCAGCTCGGCATTGAGCCGATGCAGCGGCATCCCGGCCTCGACCGTGACCAGGCCGGTGCCCGGGTCGGCGGCGACCACTCCGGCGAGCCGGTCCAGGCGGACCTGCACGCCGTCGGTGAGACCGATGCCCGTGAACGAGTGGCCGGACCCGATCGCCTTGACCCGGCAGCCGTCTCGTTCCGCGGCCTTGACGAGGTCGGCCAGCTCACCGATGTCGCGGGGGGATTCGACCGCTGCCGGCTCGGCGACCTGGTTACCGGCCCAGTTGTGCCAGGTGGTGCCCGCCGTCACCGGGTGCTGCTGCGGGATCGGTCGGCGCCTGCGGCGGACAGGGTCATCGCTCCGGCCGTCCCGTCCCGCAGCCGTTTATGCAGGCCGACGACGTACCAGAAACCGGCCAGCGCGAGTCCGCCGAGCGCGACATAGGTGGCATTGCGGAACTCCGAGGGCAGGATCAGCGCCGCCAGTACGGCGACCAGCCACACGAGGGCCGCGACGAACACCGGACCGGCCCACCGGCCGAGGTGGAAGGCGTCCGGCAGCGCGGCCATCCGCCGCCGTCGCAGGCCGTACGCGATGACGGTGAGGAAGTAGACGAGGTAGGGCAGCAGGGCGGTCGCCCCGACCAGCGTGCCGAACGCGTTGCCGTTGGCATACCCGTAGAGCATCAGCGCCACGCAGATCACCAGCGAGGCGAGCAGGGCAGCCACCGGGGTCTTGGTCCCAGGGTTGACGCGACGCAACGCGGTCGAGCCCGGCAGCAGGTTGTCCCGGGCCATGGCGAAGATCAGCCGGGCGCTGGCGGCCGCAGCGACGACGGTGAGGGCGAACATCGAGAAGACCACGACGAGCAACAGCACCTTTGTCAGTGTGTCGCCGAGCCAGTAGAAGGTGATGTCGGCGAGCGGAACCGGCGAGGCCTGCACCGCGGCCAGGTCGGGGATGGCAATGGTGAAGCCGATCAGCGTGAGCATGCCGAGCACGCTGGAGATGACGACGGACAGGATGATGGCGCGCGGGACGGTACGGCGGGCATTGATCGTTTCCTCGCCCATGTCGGCGGCCGCCTCGAAGCCGACAAGGGTGTAGACCCCGATCAGCGCCGCGAGTACGACGGCGTACCAGAGGGGTTGTCCCGGCAAGGTCTCGGTGTCGCCGAGGAAGCCGAGTCCGTGACCGTCCGGCGAACCGTCGACGACCCACATGACGAAGATGACCGCGGCGAGACCGATGGTTCCGACGATCTCGGTGACGACGGCGACGCCATTGACCCGAGCAGCGAGTTGGATGCTGATCAGATTGATCCCGAAGGCCACGACGATGAGAACGATGGCGATGAACAGCAGCAGCCGCGGATTCCCGACGTTCCATCCGAACACCGTCGCCAGCAGCGGCGAGGCTCCGAGCAGCAGGATGCCGGACATGCCGACCGCGGAGTACATGATGCCGAGACTGCCGACCACGTAGCCGTACCGCGGGCCGACCAGCCGCGCGCCCCATTGATAGTTGGCTCCGGCCAGCGGAATCCGAGTTGCCAGTTCGGCGAAGATCAACGCGACGAGTGTCTGGCCCACGGCGGCGATCGGCCACAACCAGATGCTGGCCGGGCCGAGGTGGGTGATGCCGAAGCCGAAGTTCAGGAAGATCCCGGTGGTGATGGAGATGATTGAGAACGCGACCGAGAAGACTGCGAACAGCCGCAGCACCCGCTTCAGTTCCTGTTTGTAGCCGAACTCGTTGACGGCACCGTCTTCGGTTGCTGGCGCGGTGTGCTCGGTGGACATGCCGACCTCCCACGATGCGACGAGCCGAGCGTCGGCTGCGTCTCGGGTGCGAGCATCCGGCGTCCGGCGTAGTTGGTCAAGCGTCTAGGACAACTGACTTAGTCGACGTCGCGGGGTAGCGTGCGCGCCGTGGGGCGTGTCGCGGCCGGGGACCGGCGCCAGCAGCTCATCGGGGCCGCTATTCGGGTTGCCGAACGGGACGGCATCGCCGCCACGACGACCCGCCGAATCGCGGCTGAGGCAGGTGCGCGACTGGCGACGGTGCATTACTGCTTTCGCTCGAAACAGGAGCTGTTCGAGGGCGTCCTCACCGCGATCATCACCGAGCTGGCCGATGCGGCACAGGGCGACCTGCGGCCTGGTGTCGACGCCCGGACGCTACTGAACGAAGGGCTTAGGGCACTGTGGCTCATCGTCGAGAAGGAGCCGGGCAAGCAGCAGCTGACCTATGAACTGACCCACCACGCGTTGCGGCAGCCAGGGATGCAGAGCTTCGCCCGGTGGCAGTACGAGACGTCATACGCCGCCTGCGCAGCGCATCTGAAAGGCATCGCGTTGGCCGCCGGAATCACCTGGTCGCTGCCGATGCCGGTGCTTGCCCGGATGCTGATGACCGTGGTGGACGGAGTGGTGCTCGGGTGGCTGGTGGACCGGGACAGTCCCGCCGCACTTGCGGCGCTGGACGCCCTCGCCGACCTGCTCGCGACGCTGGCGGTGCCCCCGGCGCCGGCTTGATCAGCGGAGGTCGGCCAGATCGAGCCGGAAGCCCATCCGTCGTCGCAGTCAACGCTCGAGATCGGAGCACCGCAATGC
>JACCXW010000362.1 GCA_013696785.1 Geodermatophilaceae bacterium
AGATCATCGGCGCTTCCCGGTGGCTGGATGCGTTGGCCGTGCCGGGCGCGATACCGACGACAGCGGCCGCGATCAGCGACGTACCGGAGGCGAACACCGCCACCGTGCGCTTCGCGCGGCTGTGCGATTTTCTGGCTGGTGCCATTTTTGCCCTTTCTGAGCGGATACCAGGGAGCCCAGGCGCGAACGCACCTGGTGAGGGCAAGACCAGCAGTCCGGACCCCGTTGAGTCGGAAACTCGACCCCCGCTGGGGGTCACATCTCGAATGAAACCGCACCGGGGCGGGCTTCGTGACCGAAACGCCCAGATTGGTCGTGGACAATTTGGTCGTGCCCGTCCGAGCGGTCAGCTCAGCAGGCCCATCCGGAATCCGATGGCCACGGACTGGGCACGGTCTCCGACCCCGAGTTTCTTGAACAAACGCCGGGCGTGGGTTTTGACGGTGTCCTCGGACAGATACAGGTCGCGGCCGATCCCGGCGTTGCTCTTTCCCTGGCTCATGCCCACCAGCACCTGCATCTCCCGTTCGGTCAGTCCGACGGCTGGCCCCCGGTGGTTTCCTCGCACCCTGGGCCCAGGCAGGTCGCCGACGATCCCGGCCTGGGTCAGTCCGATCGCGAGTTCGACCGGTGTCGCGTCCCATCGCAGGTAGCCACGGGCACCCACGGCGACGGCAGCGGCGATGTTCGGTCCATCGTCTGGGGCGCCGAAGATCAGGACCGCAGCAGCCGGGTCCACCCCGAGCAACCGCCGGCACGTCTCGACGCCGCTACTCACCGCGCGCTGGGTGCCGATCAGCACCACGTCCGGGCGCTCGTGCGGGAAGCGCTCGAAAAGCTCTTCCGGCGTGGCCACGGAATCGACCTGCTCTATCTCGCCGATGGTGGCGAGAAGGTCGCGCAACGTCTCGCGAACGCGTCGCCGCTCGTCGAGTACGAGAACCTTCGTCACAGCCGCACACCTTCCTCATTGGCGCACCCGCGCTCACGCGTTGCGCCAAGCGCGACACGGACAAGCACCAACGGCTCCCAGAGCGGTCACAAATACACGATCGAGCAATCGGCGGCCCCGATCGGCTGACAAAGCCCGTCATCAGCACCGGCCGTTCCTCCGCGTGAGTGTGACGTATCACCCGCCCCGGTGGGCCGCTTTTGCCTGTTTATGTTTCGACGGGTCGCATCGCCACCGTCCGGCACCGTGCCGCAGCCCTGGGTAGTCGCATGTTTGGGCCGGGTCAGCTCTGGACATCACGATCATGATCCTCGGGCCTGTCGCTCGAGTGTCCGCGGCATGCGAGCAAGGGAGCACGACAATGGCCGACGTCCGCCGACTCCCCACCCCGGTCAGTGAAACCTGGGAGTGGCAGCTAAGCGGGGCCTGTCGTGGTTCTGACACCGTGCTGTTCTTCCATCCCGACGGGGAGCGCGGACTGGCTCGGGCTCGCCGGCAAGAGGCCGCCAAGGCTGTCTGCGCGACGTGCCCTGTGCTGGCCGCCTGCCGCCACCATGCCCTCACCGTCCACGAGCCGTACGGGGTGTGGGGTGGCATGAGCGAGGAGGAGCGGTCCCGGCTGCTTACTCAATCCCGGATCCCCGCCAACGCGGGCTGAGCCCCGCCTGCTCCAACGACTGCCCCAACGACGCAGATCCTGGTCACCTCAACCCCTCACGGACATTCGAGAGGTTGACGTGACCAGGATCGGCGGTGGGAGGGGGTGCTCCTAGTGGCTGTGGCCGTGCCCGTGGCCATTCCCCCCGGCGTGGTCGGAGGCGGGCTTGGCCGGCTTGTCGGTCACGGTGCTCTCGGTGGTGAGCACGAGGGCAGCGATCGAGGCGGCGTTGGTGAGAGCCGCCTTGGTGACCTTGACCGGGTCGATGACCCCCTGAGCGCTGAGATCGCCGTACTCACCGGTGGCGGCGTTGTAGCCGTTGCCGTTGCCCAGTTCCCGGACCCGGGCAACCACGACCGAGCCTTCCAGCCCGGCGTTGGCGGCAATCCAGTACGCCGGGGCGAACAGCGCTCGCCGGACCACCCCGACGCCCGTCGCCTCGTCACCGGTCATCCCGCAGTTGTCCTCGAGCGCGGCCGCGGCGTGCACGAGGGCAGACCCGCCACCGGCCACGACACCCTCCTCGACTGCAGCGCGGGTCGCCGAGATGGCGTCCTCCATCCGATGCTTGCGCTCCTTGAGCTCCACCTCGGTGGCGGCGCCGACCTTGATCACGGCAACGCCCCCGGCGAGCTTGGCCAGCCGCTCCTGCAGCTTCTCCTTGTCCCAGTCGGAGTCGGTGTCCTCGATCTCGTTACGCAGCTGGGTCACCCGGGCCGCGATCGCCTCGGCCGACCCGCCGCCGTCGACGAGCGTGGCGGTGTCCTTGGTCACCGTGATCCGGCGAGCGGTGCCGAGCACGTCCAAGCCGACCGTGTCCAGGGACATGCCCATGTCCGCTGAGACGACCTGGCCGCCGGTCACGATCGCGAGGTCGTCCAGGAACGCCTTGCGGCGGTCGCCGAAGAAGGGCGCTTTGATCGCGACCGCAGGGAATGTCTTGCGGATCGCGTTGACCACGAGAGTGGACAACGCCTCGCCTTCGACATCCTCGGCGATGACGACGAGCGGCTTGCCCGCCTGCACGACCTTCTCCAGCAGCGGCAGCAGCATTGCGACCGAGCTGATCTTGTCCTGGTGCAGCAGCACATACGCGTCGGTGAGGACGGTCTCCATCTCTGTGGTGTCGGTGACGAAGTAGGGCGAGATGTAGCCCTTGGGCAGCTGCATGCCCTCGGTCAGCTCGAGGTCGGTGTCCATGGTGTTGGACTCCTCGACGCTGATCACACCGTCCTTGCCGACCTTGTCCATCGCCTCGGCGATCAGCTCACCGATCTCGGCGTCCTGGGCCGACACGGTCGCCACATGGGCGACGTCCTCACGCGTGTCCACCGGTACCGCGACGTCGTCCAACGCCTCGTTGACGGCGGCGACCGCGGCGTTGATCCCCCGGCCGAGCGCCGTCGGGTTCGCCCCGGCGGCGACGTTGCGCAGTCCTTCGTGCACCATCGCCTGGGCCAGCACGGTCGCTGTCGTCGTACCGTCCCCGGCCACGTCGTTGGTCTTGGTCGCCACGGCCTTGGCCAGCTGCGCGCCGAGGTTCTCCCGCGGGTTCTCCAGGTCGATCTCCCGGGCAATCGTCACCCCGTCGTTGGTGATCGTCGGCGCGCCGAAGGACTTGTCGATGACGACGTTTCGGCCGCGCGGGCCGAGGGTCACCTTGACGGCGTCGGCGAGCTTGTCGACACCGCGCTCCAGGTCACGGCGGGCCTCTTCGCTGAACGTGATGATCTTGGACATGTCTGGCTGTGTTCCCCTCGGAATGCGTCGTGTACCGATTGGTCAGTACGCCGACCGCCCCGGCGCCCGTGCCTGACATAGAGGCATGGGATAACCGGGGCGGTGTGGCGAACTGGGTGCTTCTGAGCTACGTCTGCGCGGTTACTTCTCGACGACAGCGAGCAGGTCCCGGGCGGAGAGCACGAGGTACTCCTCGCCGGAGTACCGGATCTCGGTACCGCCGTACTTGCTGTAGATCACGGTGTCGCCGACCTTGACGTCCATCGGGACCCGGTTGCCCTTGTCGTCGATGCGGCCGGGGCCGACAGCGACAACGGTGCCTTCTTGGGGCTTCTCCTTGGCCGTGTCGGGAATGACCAGGCCGGATGCGGTGGTGGTTTCCGCCTCGTTCGCCTGGACCACGACACGGTCCTCGAGCGGCTTGATGTTGACCTTTGTAGCGGTCGTCACGTGCTGATTCCCCCTTCTGGGGTTTACCGATTCATTGATGGCTGGTGGTTACCGACCCTGCCGGCCTGTCGTCGCGGGTGCCAGGTGCGGACGGGTCGTGCAGCTAGCACTCTAGACCCGAGAGTGCCAGATCCTCAATACCGCCCGACCGTCAGCTGCTCCACCGGCATGCCCGGGTCGGTTGCGAAGTCCAACGCAGACGGCGGCACGCCTGCCGCGAGGAGGCGTGCCCCCAGCGCGGCGACCATCGCTCCGTTGTCGGTGCACAGCGCGGGTCGGGGAATGCGCAGCCGGATGCCGGCCTCACCGCAGCGTTGCGTAGCCAACGCCCGCAGCCGCGAATTGGCAGCGACACCACCGCCGATCAGCAGGTCCGCCACGTCGTACTCCCGGCAGGCGCGCATTGCCTTTCGCGTCAGTACGTCGGCTACCGCCTCCTGGAACGAGGCAGCCACGTCCGCGATGGGGATCGCCGTACCGGCGCGCTCGGCCGCCTCCACCCAGCGGGCAACAGCGGTCTTGAGTCCGGAGAAGGAGAAGTCGTACGCCGAGTCGCGCGGGCCGGTCATCCCACGCGGGAATGCCACGGCGCGCGGATCGCCGCCCGCCGCGATCCGGTCGATCACCGGCCCGCCCGGGTAGGGCAGGCCGAGCAGTCGGGCCACCTTGTCGAAGGCCTCCCCTGCGGCGTCGTCGAGCGTTGCGCCGAGCGTGCGGACGCGGCAGGCGATGTCATCGACCAGCAGCAGGGACGTGTGGCCACCGGATACCAGCAGCACCACCAGCGGCGTCGGCAGGTCGCCGTGCTGCAAGGTGTCCACCGCGACGTGCGCGGCGAGATGGTTCACGCCGTACAGCGGGCGATCCAGCGCCAGTGCGTAGGACTTCGCGGCCGCGGTGCCGACGAGCAGCGCACCGGCCAGTCCAGGTCCGGCCGTCACAGCGAGAGCGTCCACATCGGACAGTCGTACGCCGGCGAGATCCAGGGCCCGGTGCATCGTCGGAACCATGGCCTCGAGATGGGCCCGGGCCGCAACCTCGGGCACGACACCGCCGTACCGCACATGACTGTCCACACTGGACGCGACCGCGTCGGCGAGCAGCGTGTTCCCGCGGACGAGACCGACACCCGTCTCGTCGCAGGACGTCTCTATCCCCAGGACCAGCGGCCCCTCACTCACGACCCTCCTCCGCCTCGACGGCGGGGAGTGCCTCGGCGGGCCATCACGACCGCGTCCTCACCAGTGGGCTCGTAGTAGCCACGCCGACGGCCGATCGGCAGGAACCCGTGCCGGGCATACAGCCGCTGGGCGGACTTGTTGCCGGCGCGTACCTCGAGCAGCACGCGGCGAGGCCCAGCCGCGGCCAGCAGGTCTGCCAACAGCACCGCGCCGACGCCGCGGCGGCGCCAGGCGGGCAGCACGCCGACGGTCATCACATGCGCCTCGATGTCGTAGGTCACGAGTCCGCCGTACCCGACGATCCGGCCCTCTGCGACGGCGACGACGTAGTGCCGG
>JACCXW010000375.1 GCA_013696785.1 Geodermatophilaceae bacterium
GTACTGCTCCGGCGGGCTCTTCATGAAGTACGACGACGCGGACAGGATCGGCCCGCCGATGCCGCGGTCCATGGCGATCTTGGCGCAGCGCACCGCGTCGATGATGACGCCGGCGGAGTTCGGCGAGTCCCAGACCTCGAGCTTGTACTCCAGGTTCAGTGGCACGTCGCCGAAGGCCCGACCCTCCAGCCGCACGTAGGCCCACTTGCGGTCGTCCAGCCAGGACACGTAGTCCGACGGTCCGATGTGGACGTTGGCCGCACCCATGTCGTGATGGACGTTGCTGGTCACGGCCTGCGTCTTGGAGATCTTCTTCGACTCCAGCCGGTCGCGCTCCAGCATGTTCATGAAGTCCATGTTGCCGCCCACGTTGAGCTGCATCGTCCGGTCGAGCACGACGCCGCGGTCCTCGAACAACTTGGCCAGTACCCGGTGGGTGATGGTGGCGCCGACCTGGCTCTTGATGTCGTCTCCGACGATGGGGACGCCGGCCGCGGCGAACTTCGCCGCCCACTCCGGCGTACCGGCGATGAAGACCGGCAACGCGTTGACGAAGCCGACCTTCGCGTCGATGGCGCACTGGGCGTAGTACTCCACCGCGGCCTGCGAACCGACCGGCAGGTAGCAGATCAGCACGTCGGCGCGGGCCGCTCGCAGCGCTGCCACGACGTCAACAGGCTCGGAGTCGGACTCGGTGATCGTCTGCAGGTAGTACTTGCCCAGACCGTCCAGGGTGTGCCCACGCTGGACCGGTACGCCGAGCTCAGGCACCTCGCAGATCTTGATGGTGTTGTTCTCGCTGGCGCCGATCGCGTACGACAGGTCCTGCCCGACCTTCTTGGCATCTACGTCAAACGCCGCGACGAATTCGATGTCACGGACGTGGTAGTCGCCGAACATGACGTGCATGAGCCCCGGCACGCTGGCCGCGGGATCGGCGTCTCGGTAGTACTCGACGCCTTGCACCAACGACGCGGCGCAGTTGCCGACCCCGACTATGGCGACACGTACCGAACCCATGAGGTCCCCTTTCATAGGGTGTTCTCGTTCCCGTCGACCGCCACGCGGTCGACCTTCTCGCTGTCGATCAGTTCGGACAGCCAGCGGACCTCGCGGTCCACCGAGTCCAGGCCGTGTTGCTGCAGTTCCAGGGTGTAGCGGTCGACTCGCTCGCGGGTCCGAGACAGCGACGCCCGCAGTCCGTCGCGACGCTCCTCGACCCGGCGTCGCCGGCCTTCCAGGATCCGCAGCCGGACATCGACGTCGGTCTGGGCGAAAAAGGCGAACCTGACTCCGAACCGCTCGTCCTCCCAAGCCTCGGGACCACCATCGGTGAGCAGCCCCTGGAAGCGCTCCTTGCCCTCCGCGGTCAGCGCGTACACGACCTTGCCGCGCTTGCCGGTCAGCGGCGGCGCGTCGGCCGGAAGGACCCGCGAGGTGTCCACGGGATCCTGCGCACAGATCCACCCCTGCTCCCGCATCCGCTTCAGCGCCGGGTACAGCGAGCCGTAGCTCAACGCCCGAAACCCACCCAGCAGGGCGAGCACCCGCTTTCGCAGCTCGTATCCGTGCATCGGGGCCTCGTTCAGCAGGCCGAGGATCGCCATCTCGAGCATCCCCACCTCCTGTTCACGCGCAGGTTACGCGCCGTCGTATCGCGCCGATATATGAGGTTGTATCGCGCCGATATATCGACACCCTACGTCGGCATCGGCCGGGAGTGTCGTCGGGGTCGGCCCGGACACGCGTTTGTCGGCTCACAGCCACCAGCGCCCATCCGGGCAAGTACCCTTGCCTGCGTGAATGTGCAGGCCGGGCAGCGGCCCGACGGCGAGTCCCCGGGTGAGGGCACCCGGCAGCGGCGAGCCGTCGTCGACTACGCATTGCAGCGCCGCGCCCGCCTGGCCGAGGTGTACGCGGGACGGGCCAGCCTGCACGATGTCTGCGACGCGCACCCCTATCTGCTGCGGGCGGCGGCCTTCCACGGGCAGCTGTCCGACGTTTCGTGCCCGGTCTGCCGCAAGGAGCAGCTGAGCGAGGTGCACTACGTGTACGGCGACGCGCTCAAGGCGATGTCGGGCCAGGCGAAGGCGCCGCGGGAACTTGCGGACATGGCCCAGCGGCTGCGCGAGTTCACCGTCTACGTGGTCGAGGTCTGCCGAAGCTGCCGCTGGAACCACTTGACCATGTCGTTCGTCATGGGCCAGGGCAGCGCGAGGCCGTCTCGCCGCCGAGCTGCCACCGAGTGACGGGGCGTCGCGGGGTGACGTCGGCAACGGCCAACGGGATTTCAGCGCCGGGGACGCGGCAAGGAGAGACAGTGAGCACAGCCGACGCACTCCCTGCCGCGGAGGCGAAGTGAGCACAGCCGACGCACTCCCTGCCGCGGAGGCGGCGTGAGCACAGCCGACGCACTCCCTGCCGCGGAGGCGAAGTGAGCACAGCCGACGCACTCCCTGCCGC
>JACCXW010000412.1 GCA_013696785.1 Geodermatophilaceae bacterium
GCCGGAGCGATCGAGGCGATCGCGCTCGCTCTGAGCTACCGGTACGGCGAACTGCCGCCGACGATGGGGGTCGAGCGGGTGGATCCGGCCTTCGACATCGACGTCGTGCTCGAGCCGCGCCGCTGGACCCCCGGACCGGCGCTGTCCAATTCCTTCGCGTTCGGCGGGCACAACGGCACCGTCGTCTTCCTGCCGGCCTGAGTTAGGCTGCGCACGTGAGATCCCGACCGTTCGGCTTCGGCTGGTGGGCGCCTTAACCGGCGGCCCACCCTCTCGCGCATCCTTCATCCGCGGTCCGCCTCCTCGAGGCGGACCGCTGTGCTGTGCGGCGTACCGGCGTCGGGGCGGCGGCCTCCCCACCAGGAGACCTCTCATGGACACATCCCAAGGCTCGACCCGGAGGGTGAGTGGCTTCAAGCCCACCGGCCATCTCCAGCTCGGCAACCTGCTGGCCGCCATCCGCCCGATGGTGGCCGGTCAGTACGCCGTGCGGACCCTCGCCTTCATCGCCGACCAGCACGCGCTCACCGTCGCGCACGACCCGACCGCCCTCGCGGCCCTCACCCGCGAGGTGGCCGCGATCCTGTTGGCGGCCGGTCTCGACCCGGTGCGGTCGGTGCTCTTCGTGCAGAGCCACGTCCCGGCGCACACCGGGGCGCACTATCTGCTGGAGAGCACCGCGACGTACGGCGAGGCCCGCCGGATGATCCAGTTCCGAGATAAAGCAGATGGTCAGGAGACGGTGCGGCTGTCCCTGCTGACGTACCCCGTCCTGATGGCCGCGGACATCCTGTTGTACGCCGGCGCCGGGCACGATGTAGAGGTACCGGTGGGTGCCGACCAGGGTCAGCACCTGGAACTCGTCAGGACCGTGGCCCGCCGGTTCAACACCCGCTACGGCGAGACGTTCGCGCTACCCCGCGGCCTACAACCGGGTTCCGGGGCGCGGATCATGGATCTGTCCGACCCGCGACGGAAGATGGAGAAGACGAACCCGGTCACCGCCGGCGTCGTGTTCGTCCTCGACCCGCCGGACGTCGTACGGCGAAAGGTCATGCGGGCGGTCACCGACGCCGACAACACCGTGGCGTACGACGCAGCGGCACGACCGGGGGTCAGCAACCTGCTCGACATCCTGGGTTGCGTGCGGGGGTGCCCAGCCACCGAGCTGGCAAGGGAGTACTCGACGTACGCCCGGCTCAAGGCCGATGTCGCCGACGCGGTGATTGCGGTCCTCGAGCCGCTGCAACGTGATTTCGCCGGCATCCACGCTGATCCTGCCGAGCTCGATCGGGTACTGGCAGCCGGCGGCGAGCAGGCGGCGCGGCTGGCGGGCCCGACGTTGGCGGCGGCCCGGCAACGGATCGGCCTGCTTCCGGGACGTGTAGGTGAACTCTGATCCGCCGGCGGCATCGGCGCGGTCCTCCCGATCCCGCAGACCAGACCGGCCACCGCCGGAATGGAGATTCCAACGGTGGCCGGCCGGTCGGCTCGATGCCGATGGGGGAGATCGGCGATCGACCGTGCTTGTCTCGCAGCTGATCCGCAGGGCTCAGGATCCGGGCGGGCAGAAGATCTCGAGCGCGAGGCCGTCTGGATCCTTGAAGGCGAGTCCGGAACCGTAATGCGCGTCGAGGATCTCACCATGAGGCACGCCGAGCTGATCGAGGCGGGCCGACCAGGCGGCCAGTTCGGCACGGTCGGCGCAGCCGAACGCGACGTGGTCCAGGCCTGGTCGGCGGGGATTGAACGGTGCGTCGTCCAGGACTCCCTCCGGGAAGGCATGCAGGCCGAACAAGGTGGCACCGAGTGCGAAGACGACGTGCCGAAACGGGCCGGTGTCCTCGTCGAGGACCGGTGCTGCCCCGAGGACTGCTTGGTACCAGGGGACGCTTACGGACAGGTCGGCGACACTGAGCGCGACGTGCGTCAGGCCACCCATCGTCTCCGAGAGTGACGCCTGGGTGGTCTGTTCGGTGCTGGTCATCGCAACTCCTGGGTGTTGACTTTCGTCACCGGGTTGTCCCGGGACGCGGGGACATTGTCCGGCCGACGGCGCGACCGGGGTGCGCGACGGTAGAGCCGTCGCGGGGGCGACCCCGCGGCGACGGTTCCGAGTCTCACGCGATCGGCTCGCCGTACACGAAGTCGTCCATCGCGACAGTGTCCGGCCCGGCGCGCTCGCTCAGCTGCGGCGAAACCTTGCCCGATGTGATCCGGACCGAGGCGAGAACAGCGCTGGGGAAGCTGACGCCGAGGAAGGAAAGCGTCTGCCGGCCCGGGCTCACCGGTATGTCGAAGGCACCCAGCAGCTGACCGTCGATGTCGTAGTACTCGATCGTGGAACCGGGACGGTCGACGTCGGTGAACACAGCGCCGAAGCCGTGCGTCGTGGCCGGTGTGGTGGATCCGGGCACGAAGAAGTCGACCTCGGTCGTGGTCGAGCCGAGCTGGGTGAACAGCCGCTGCGGGCTGAATGCGGCGAACTGCGCAGAGTTGCCCGCGGCCAGGTTGTCGAACTCGATCGGTCCGATACCGGCGTTCGCACTGACCTGGAAGCGGCCGGTGCGGGTGGACAGGACCGCGCCGCGCGGCGAGTTGACGTTGAAGAAGTCAGCGGGAAGGAGGTTCGGCGCGGCCAGGGCGTCCGGAACGCCGTCCCAGTTGATTTCGCGTCGGCCGGAGCCGAAGGAGCCCGGCTCGTTGGGGTTGAGATCGCCGAGTTCCGCGCGGAACGCGTCGACCGCGGACTGGATGGCGGCGGCGCTGGTTCCGGCGGCCTGCTGGACCTTCAGCGCCGGTCGGCGGACTCGGCGGTGTCCGCCGAGGCGGGCAGGGCCGAGACCACCGAGGCGAGCGTGGCGGCGAGTACCGCGCCGACGGCGACGACAGCGCGGCGGGTGGATCGGGGCATGACGAACTCCTTGGGACGAGGGGGGTGATGTCACGTCGGATACGCATGCGCTGCCGGTTTCGGTTCGCGGACGATCTGATGGCCACGACCCGGCGTACCCCTAGCGCAGCGCACCCCTAGCGCAGTGCACCCCTAGCGCAGTGCACCCGGCGCGGAGACGCCGTCGGCGGACAGCGGCAGAGCGGCAGGAGCGGTCTAACCGGCGTCGACGCGGGCGCGTCGTGGGCGCCCGGCCCACAACCCCGCGGCCGCGAGGACGAGCAGTACGGGGACGATCAGGAACGCCCGTCGCGTGCCGAACTGGTCGGCCATGAACCCGAGCAGGAACGGCGCTCCGCCGATCGCCAGCCCGGCGCCGATGGACAGCCGGGCGGTGGCCTGGTCCGGCCGCCCCTCCGCGGCTGCTATCGCGCGGGCGACGCTCAGCGGGAACTGCACCGCGATCCCAAGCCCCATGACGAGCAGCCCGGGCAGCGCTAGCCAAGGCGTCGTGGCCGACCAGAAGAGCAGGAACCCGGCGGCGGTGATGCCGAGACTGACCGCGAGCAACGACTCGGGAGTACGGCGCAGCGCCAATCTGCCGCCGACCACCCGGCCGATCGCGATGCCGGCTATCAGGGCGCTCAGCGAGCCGGCCGCAGCGCCGGCGCTGAGACCAGCCTGTTGACGGAGCAGGTCGGCTGCCCAGATGGTCATGGAGAACTCCGTGCTGATGCACAGCACGAGCACGGCCCAGGCGACCCAGTACCGCCGGGGCAGGCGGCTCGCCCGGGTCCCGGACCCGGCTGCGGCGACCGGCCCGGTGTCGACGTGGTGGATCGCCGGACGTGGAACCGCCACCCGCGCGCTGGCCAGCAGCAGCACCAACGCGAGCACGGCCGCGAGGGCGAAGCCCGGCCGCCACCCGAGGCTGGTTGCGGCCACCCCCCCGATGACGAGCGGTGCGAGCAGGCCGGTACTCGCCGCCAACGCGTTGGCCTCGCTGATCGCCGCCGATCCGGCATCGCCGTGATGGTCGCTGAGCACGGCCGAGTCCGTGTTGAGCATGAGCGCGCCGAACGTGCCGGCGACCAGCGCCCCGACGAGTGTCACCGGCAACGCGGTTGCGGAGCTGAATACGAGGACCCCGACGGCAAGGCCGCTGAGTCCCACCCGCAGCACCAAGGCCCGGCCCCAGCGCCGGACCAGCCGGGCACCGACCAGCCCGGCCAGGACCGCCCCCGTGGCCAACGCCGTCCCGTGCAGCCCCGAGACCGTCCGGGACACCTGTTGGTCGTCGCGCAGCAGCAGCACGGATGGGCCGAAGCCGTACACGAAGTAGCCGTAGACCGCGAGCTGCGAGTAGATCAGCCACGTCACCCGGTCGCGCACGAGCGTGGCCACGCCGCGAATCTACTGTCAGCTCTCCACCCCGGTCACCGAGGGCGGCCCGGCGTCGATCGCTCGCACGAAGTGCCTGAACACCGCGGTCCAGCCCGCGTTGTTGCCCTCCCGGCGTACCGGTCCCGCTGCCCCGAGCCGGTCCCAGCCGGTGTGGACGAGGTCGACCGTGGTCGCGTCGGGGCCGGCCGGAACGAACGTGAGCTCCACGTCGGTGGCGTTGCTCGCGTCGGTACCGAGGTGCCAACGGAAGGCGAAGCGCCGCGGCGGATCCCAGCGCACGACCCGGCCCCAGTCGACCTCCCGGCCGCTGCGGGTCCGCTCGTAGATCCGTCCGCCGACGCAGGGCTCGATGACGACATCGAGGTACTCCTCGCCGGTCGTCGTGTGAGCGGCCGGCCACCACATCGCGATCCGCGAGGTCCACGTGTGGAACGCGTGATCGGCGGAGCAGGCCACGTCGAGGCGCATGCGCAGGGCGGGCGTCATGTCGTTGCTGCCGTCCGCCCGACCGGGTCGAGCGGGTCGACTTGATATCCCGACAGCCCGACCACCATGTCGATCACTTCGCCGGGCGGACCGGCGTGGTGTTCTCCGCGGCGAGCCGGAAACGCGCCATCGCCGTACCCCAGACCTCGGTCAGGTACTCCTGAACGGCGGCCACGCCCTCGTCGTGCAACCGGTAGATCCGGCGAGTGCCGCTCGGCTCCTCGACGACGAGTCCGGCGTGCTTGAGCAGCCGTAGATGGCGAGACACCGCGGGCCGGCTGATGGGCAGGGCGTCGGCGAGTTGCTGCACCGATCGTCCGCCGGCGCCGAGGAGCTCGACGATGGCCCGACGATTGGCGTCACCGAGGGCCTCGAGAGCCTCGCCGGAGCGGTCGGTGCCGAGCATGCCGCGATGGTAACGTGCCGGCTACCGTAACCGTAGAGCTACCGAGTTGGGAGCGCGCTGTGAATGACACCGTCTGGTCGATGCAGCAGGCCGAGCGGGCGCGCCTCGTCGACTACCTCGGCTCCGTGCCGGTGACCGCCTGGGAGCAGCCCTCGCTGTGCCCGGAGTACAGGGTCCGGGACGTGGTCGGCCACCTGATCTCGGGGGCGAAGAACACGCCACCGAAATTCCTGCTCGGCATGCTCAAGGCGCGGTTCGATTTCGACGCCGCGATGCGGGCCGCGGCCGCACGCGAATCCACCGGAACGCCGGGCGACCTCATCTCGCGGCTGCGCACCGTCGCCGCTGCCAAGGCCCGGCCCGGGCCGGCGATGCTGGGCGAGGTCATCGTGCACAGCGAAGACATCCGCCGGGCGGTGGGTGACGGTCCGGGGCAGTACCCGACGGACCACCTGCTGGTTGTCGCCGATGCCTACCGCAGCGTCGGGATGGGACTGGGGTCGAAGAAGCGGATCGCTGGGCTGCGGTTGCAGGCGACGGACACCGACTGGGCGACCGGCGACGGGCCGCTCGTCAGCGGTCCGCTGCTGGCGCTGGTACTCGCGATGACGGGTCGTTGCGTGGCGCACGCCGACCTCGCCGGTCCGGGTGTCGCAGAGCTCGCCGGCCGCTCGTAAAGCCGGGCAACGGCCGACCTGGCTCACCTGCGCCGAAACGGCCAGCGCGCTCTGTCCACAGGCGCTGCCGGTTTTTCCCCAGCCGGTGGCAACCACTCGCCCAGCCCTCGGCTGGGCGGCACCGTGTTCCCAGCCGGCAGGGCGCTGGTGGGGTGGCGGCGCCACCCGGTTTGGAACAAGGAGGCGGTGCGGTGAACGACACCGTGATCACCGTGGTCGGCAGGATCGTCAACATCCCGAAACGGCGGCTAACCGAAGCCGGGATCAGCGTGACCAATTTCCGGCTGGCATCGACGGCGCGTCGGCAGGACCGGGACAGCAAGGAGTGGGTGGACGGCGACACCTTGTACCTGAACGTCTCCTGCTGGCGTCAACTCGCCGACAACGTCGCCAGATCCGTGATCAAGGGCGACCCGGTCATCGTGCGGGGGCGTGTGTTCACCCGGCACTTCGAGCTGGACGGACAGAAGCGGCAGTCCTACGACATGGAGGCCAATGCCGTCGGGGCGGACCTGTCGTGGGGACAGGTCGAGTTCTCCCGGACGCGCAAGGATGTCCCGTCGCACGATGCCGTCGACGGCGGGCAGCCCGGGGGTCGAGCCGACGAACCGGAGGAGGACGCCACTGCGGAGTACGACGACGAGGCTGAGCTGGCTCGGGCACTGAGCTGAGGCAGCGTCGCACGGAATCCGTCCCGGCTGGAACAATGGAGGTGACAGCGGCCGAACAGTGACGGATAGGACGACGTGGCGCAGCACATCTACTCCATGCAACGGGCCCGCAAGGCCCACGGCGACAAACTGATCCTGGACAACGTCACGCTGGCCTTTCTCCCCGGCGCCAAGATCGGTGTCGTCGGCCCGAACGGCGCCGGCAAGTCCACGGTCCTGCGCATCATGGCCGGCAAGGAGACCCCGTCCAACGGCGAGGCCAAGCTCACGCCCGGCTACTCCGTCGGCATGCTCGATCAGGAGCCGGAGCTGAGCGAGGACCTCGACGTGCGTGGCAACGTCGAGGAGGGAGTCCGCGAGGTGCGCGACCTGCTCATCCGTTTCGCCGAAGTCAGCGAGGCGATGGGTGAGCCGGACGCGGATTTCGACTCCCTGCTCGGCGAGCAGGGCGACCTGATGGAGAAGATCGAGGCGGCGGACGGCTGGGAGCTCGACAGCCGGATCGACCAGGCCATGGACGCCCTGCGCTGCCCGCCCGGTGATGCCGACGTCAGCGTGCTCTCCGGCGGCGAGCGCCGGCGGGTCGCCCTGTGCCGGCTGCTGCTGGAGAAGCCGGACCTACTCCTGCTGGACGAGCCGACGAACCACCTTGACGCCGAGAGCGTGCTGTGGCTCGAGCAGCATCTCGCCGGCTACGCCGGTGCCGTGCTGGCGGTCACCCACGACCGGTACTTCCTCGACAACGTCGCGCAATGGATCCTCGAACTGGACCGTGGCCGCGCCTACCCGTACGAGGGCAACTACACGACCTACCTGGAGACCAAGTCGGCCCGGCTCAAGGTGGAGGGCCAGAAGGACGCCAAGCGGGCCAAGCGGCTGCGCGACGAGTTGGAATGGGTGCGGCAGAACGCAAAAGGCCGACAGGCCAAGAGCAAGTCGCGGCTGGCGCGGTACGAGGAGATGGCGGCCGAGGCGGACAAGACCCGCAAGCTCGACTTCGACGAGATCCAGATCCCACCCGGCCCCAGGCTGGGCAGCGTCGTCGTCGAAACGGACAAACTCAGCAAGGGCTTCGACGGCCGGTGCCTGATCGACGAGTTGACGTTCGACCTTCCCCGCGGCGGCATCGTCGGCGTGATCGGCCCGAACGGCGCCGGCAAGACCACCCTGTTCAAGATGATCCTCGGGGAGGATAAGCCCGACGGCGGCGATCTCAGAGTGGGAGAGACCGTCCGGTTGTCCTACGTCGACCAGAGCCGGGGCGGCATCGATCCTGCGAAGAACGTGTGGCAGGTCGTCTCCGACGGGTTGGACTACATCAAGGTCGGCCACGTCGAGATGCCGTCGCGTGCCTACATCAGCGCGTTCGGCTTCAAAGGCCCGGATCAGCAGAAGCCGGCCGGAGTCTTGTCCGGTGGCGAGCGCAACCGGCTGAACCTCGCGCTGACGCTGAAACAGGGTGGCAACCTGCTGCTGCTCGACGAGCCGACGAACGACTTGGATGTGGAAACGCTGTCCAGCCTGGAGAATGCGCTGCTGGAGTTCTCCGGGTGCGCGGTCGTGATCAGCCACGATCGATGGTTCCTGGACCGGGTTGCCACCCACATCCTCGCCGCGGAGGACGAGTCCCGGTGGGTGTGGTTCGAGGGCAACTTCGAGGCGTACGAGCGGAACAAGGTCGAGCGGCTCGGTCCGGAGGCCGCCCGGCCGCACCGCACGACGTATCGCAGGCTCACCCGGGACTAGGGTCCCGGGGTGCCGCACCGCTATGACGTCGCCGTCCGCTGGTCAGATGAGGACCGGTTGGGTCACGTCAACAACAGCCGCTACCTGACGTATACCGAAGACGCCCGACTGAGCTGGCTGGCCGAATCGCCGTCGGGGAACGGGACGGTCATCCTGGCCCACACCGAGATCGACTTCGTCCGTCCGGTGCACTTCGTCGCAGCCGGGCGGCTTGTCGTACACACCTCTGTGGTCACGGTCGGTCGCAGCAGCATGCGGCTTCGGCAGGACATCTTCTCCGCCGATGTCATCAGTGCCGGGGACGCCGTCGCCGAGGCCAACGCTGCGGGCGGGCGGGACCGATCCGAGGCTGTCACGCGGACCGAGCACGTCCTGGTCTGCTACGACTACGAACGCCAGCAGAGCCGGCCGTGGATGGAGCCCGAGGCGGCCTGGCTGCGCCTATGGATCGCCGAGAAGGAGTCGACCTGATGGCTCGCCACAGCTATCTGTGTCCGATGCGGTGGGCGGACATGGACGCGTACGGGCACATCAACAACACCGTCTACCTCGCCTATCTCGAGCAGGCCAGGATCGACGTGTTCTTCACCAAGGCCAGCGGCCAGGGCGTGGCAGGCCTGGCGACCGGCATCGTGGTCGCCGAGCACCAGATCCGGTACAAGCGGCCGATCTCGTTCGCGCCGGAGCCGCTGCGGATCGAGCTGTGGGTGAGCCAGATCAAGGCCGCGTCCTACACCGCCGAGTACGAGATCTGGGACGAGTCCACCGGTACGCCGTTGCTCGCGACGACAGCGCGTTCCTTGCTGGCTCCCTTCGACATGGCAGCCGGTCGGCTGCGCCGGCTGACCGCGGAGGAAAAGACGTTCCTCGAGGACTGCCGTGACGACGGATGAGGCGGTTCTGTATCCAGCCGGCCAGCAGGATCTGACCGACTGCTCCACATTCCTGGATCGGCTGATCCGGCTCGATCCGGTCGGTGTGGTCCGCCTCCAGGTGCTGGGCGAGCACGTCACAGTCTGGGCGCAGCCGTTGGGCGTCGTCGTACGGCGGGAGGTCGCGGCCAGGATGACCGTGGACGACCGGACCGTGTCGGCGCCGGGGCTGCTCGCGGCGGTGCGTGCGACGACCCAATCGCCTCGGGACGCCGCACTGGCGATATTCCTGCCCACCCCGAGCGACGGGGCGTGGCGGGTGACGCTGCCGCCGCGGGCGGGCTGGTCCGTCCTCGACGCCGTACCAGTCGCGGAGTTCCTGAAGGTTGCCGACAGCGCCGGCCGCCTGGTGCGGGCGGCCGGCGACCCGGTCGCGGTGGGCGAATCGATGCTCGATCAGGAGACGCTGCGGGTATCGCGGGACGCGGAGCGCGTGGTCGTGCCATTGAGAGTTCTCGTCGTGCTCAACCGGCTGGGATTTCTCGGTGCGAACGGGCAATCCGGAGTCGTCCGGGTGGACTGCACACGGACCTGGACGCGACTGGCGGCCAGGCACGGAACGGTCTACCAGCGACGGAACGCGGTCGCGCTGCGTCTCGCGTAATTGCTCACCGGTGCTCGCCGTCGCGGATCGCCGTGTCGTCACGCGATCATCGTCGGTGCTTCTAGTCGTCCGCGGCCCTTTCGGCGCCATGTTCCGGTGCGAAGAGCTCCCAGCTGCCGTCCCCGACGACAGTGGCCACGCCGTCGTGAACGGCGATTGCCGTGTCGTCGTCGATGGCGTAGAGCGGGACGGCGACTTTGGCTGCGGCGGCCAGCATCAGGTCGCGATTCAAGGCCGGGTAGTAGTCGGCGAGATAGTGCGGGCGGACGACGAAGTCGACCAGGCCGAGCGCCCGATCGCTGCCGGCGCCGTCCGGGGCGTACTCGTCGTACTCGTCGTCGTAGTAGCGGCCGGTCTGCTGCAGGGTCTGCTTGTGCACGTTGTAACCGACGGTGGCCATCATGCTGCCCGCGCTGATCCCCAGATAGACCGCACCCCGCTGCACCTGGGCGCGAACCACGTCGGCGAAACAGGACTCGAACATCCAGTGGCTGAGGTAGCCACCGTTCCCGCCGGAAACGATGATGACGTCGGCCGATTCGACGGCTGGCGACCAGTACTCGGCGGGCAGGGTGGGTAGCGCCGTGAGCTTGACGACGCCGAGCTCGGCCCATCCATAGCCGGCCACTTCGGTGACGGTGAGGGCGCCCCCGGTCGGTCCGTCCGGGGAGGCATAGATTGCGGTCGGGACCAGGACGGCCCGGCATTCACCGAGGGCCTTGCCGGTCAGCGACACCATCGCGTCCCGGATGGGTTCCGTGCTGAGCCCGACCGACGTCAAGAGTAACTTCACTGCTCGACTCTCCTTGGACCGTGTGGAAGCGGTGTTGCGTGGCTGGGGATGTGGGGTCAGTCCGCGCTGTTCACCAGGCTCTGCGCTGCCATCGTCAAGTAGGTCCACAGCGTCTGGTCCTGAATCGGCGTGAGCTCCAACGCATCCGTGGCGGCGCGCATGTGGCCGAGCCACGCGTCGCGTTCGCGCAAACCGACCCGGAACGGCGCATGCCGCATCCGCAGGCGCGGATGCCCACGTTCCTCGGAGTACGTCCGCGGCCCCCCCCAGTACTGGATGAGGAACATCCGCAGCCGTTCCTCCGCGGGGCCGAGGTCTGCATCCGGGTAAAGCGGGCGCAGCACCGGATCCTCGGCGACGCCGGCGTAGAAGTGGCGCACGAGTCGATGGAAGGCATCCACACCGCCGATCTCGTCGAAGAAGCTGTCCTTTGCTGCAGGTTCTGCCTCGGCCACCCTCCGATCTTCCCCTGTGACTCAGCGGCCCTGATCGGCGGGCATCGGGACGGGAGCCTTGTTGCCGCGCCAGCCGAGCCAGAGCACGGGGGCGGTCCCCACCATGCCGCAGAGTGTCACGACGATGCTCGGGCTGAGGAAGTCGGCGATCAGGCCGGCGAAGACGATCGCCACCCCTTGCACGGCCTGCAGGCCGGTGGCAACCACGCCGAAGGCCCGCCCCCGCGCCGATGCCGGGATTGCTCGCACCACCATGACGTTGAGCGGAATGAGGAAGGACGCTCCGAAGCCGGACACGACGAACAGCAGCAAGACGCCTGGCAGCCAGGGGAGCGCGGCGGCCGGGATCAGCACGAGCACGGACAGCACGGCCAGCGGCACGAGCATCGCCTCGCGCTGGCTGGGTCGCAGCAGCCGGCCGACCACGACACCGCCGATCACCAGACCCAGGGGGCTGGCCGCGAGCAGCAGTCCCACGGCCGCCGGTCCCTCCTCGAGTTCGGCCGCGTACGGCGCCGCCAGTCCCTCGGGGGCGTAGGCGAAGGCCGAAGAGACGAACAACATCAAGACGAACCAGCGCACCCGAGGAATCCCGAAGACGACCTGCAGCCCCTCTTTGGCATCGGCCCACAACGTCGCGGGTTCATCCGGTGCGCTCGATGGCCGGGGGCGTACGCCGACGCGCAGCAGGATCGCCGATACCGCGAACGTCGCCGCGTCGATCAGCAGGGATCCGCGCGCGGACAGCAGGACGACGAGTGCACCGCCGGCGACGAAGCCGACGACCTGGGCGAGTTGCGCGCTGATGCTGCTCAGGGCGAGCCCGACGGCGTACTTGTCCCCGCTGAGGACCTCAGGCGTCGTGGCGGCGCGGGCTGCCTCGAACGGTGGCGTGAACAGGTTGGAGATGAACAGCAGGGCGACCAACGACCACAGCGGAATACCGGGCAGCGCGAGTGAGCCGACCAGCACCATCCGGATGAGGTCGCAGCCGATCATGACCTTTCGCCGGGGGTAGCGATCGGCGTACACCGACAGCAACGGACCGCCGATCAGCCAGGGCAGGTAGCTCACCGCGAACGTCACGGCGGACAACAGGGCGGATCCGGTCCGCTCGAACACCACGATGGACAGCGCCACTTTCGCCAGCTGATCGCCGACGAGCGACAGCAGGTAGGCGCTGAACAGGTAGCGGAATTCGCGGACACCGAAGACCTCGCGATACGTCGCGGACCTGTCCTGCGCCGCAGCGAACGACGACTCCTCGGTTTGCCGGGATGGGGCGGCCACGGGTGAAGCGGGCGTACCCGGTAACCGCGCCCGCTCCGTTGCCGCGTTGTGGGCGGCTGACCTAGCGGATGAATCTTCGCCCATTGTGGGGCAATCCTTACCTATCCGACCGCACGTAGCGAACCGATGGCGAGCCCGGCGGGGTTTGTTCAGTTGGCGGAGCCGGGCCCGAGGTCCGGTCGGAGTCCGCCGAACAGCGGAGGAGTCCTGATCCCGTCCGCGTCGAAGCGTTCCTTGAGCCGCAGCCGCAGTTCTCGCGCCACCCGCCACTGGTCGGCTGTCGTCGTCCTGACCTGCAGGCGCAACATGATGCCTTCGGTGGTGATCGATTCCACCCCGAGGTCCTGCGGCTCGTCCAGTACCGCATCGGCCCACTCCGGGTCCTGCCACAGCTGATCCGCGACCTCCTTCATCGCCGCCCGGGCGCCATCCAGATCCGTGCTGTGTGCCACGGGGAGATCGAGCACGACCTGGGCGTAGCCCTGTGTCTTGTTGCCGACGCGTAGGACCTCACCATTGCGGACGTACCAGACCATGCCGTTCACGTCCCGGAGCGTCGTCACCCGCAGGCCCATCGCCTCGACCGTTCCGGACGCCTCTCCCAGGTCGACGACATCACCGATGCCGTACTGGTCCTCGAGGATCATGAAGATGCCGGAGATGAAGTCGCGGACGAGATTCTGCGCGCCGAACCCCAACGCGACGCCGACGATGCCCGCGCTGGCCACGATCGGTGCCAGGTTGATACCGAGCTCACCGAGGATGAGCATGACGGCGACCGACAGGGTGATCAGCGACACGACGCTGCGCAAAACCGACCCGATCGTCTCCGAGCGCTGCCGACGACGCTCGCCCACCTGCTTGAGAACGCCGCCGCTGCGCTCGGTGAGGGGACGCAGCGCATCGGGCACCTTGCCCTCACCCGTCGTCCGGGTGATCCGCCGGATCGCGCGGTGCGCGAGGAAGCGGACCAGCAACGCGATCAGGACGATCAGGAGGATCCGGGCCGGCTTGGCGATCAAGGTGTCGGCGCTGGCCGCCAGCCAATCCTGCCCGGTGACGTCGTACACCAGCCTGCAGAGGCCGCTGGTGTCCGCACAGTCGGGCGCGGCGGCGAACACGCCGGTCACGGGCACGTCGCCCACACTCACGGGACGGCGAGACCGGTCTGAGCAGCCATGAAGGCAAGCTGGTCCACGGCCAGGTCCAGGGTGCGGCTGACGGATCGCGCGCCGTGCCCGACGTGGAGTTCGCGGCGCAGCAGGACCGGACCCGATCCGGTCGTGGCGTGCTGTACGGCGGCGCATGTCTTGCGGGCGTGCAGCGGGTCGACGCGGGTGTCGGAGTCGAAGGTCGTGAACAGCACCGCCGGGTACGCCGTGCCCGGAACGACGCGGTGGTAGGGCGAGTAGCCGAGCAACCAACCGAGTTCCTCGGCGTCGGCGGCCGTGCCGTACTCGTCGTTCCAGGTCCGGCCGAGACCGAATTGCTCGTAGCGGACCATGTCCAGCAGCGGTGCGCTGCAGACGACGGCGGCGTACAGCTCGGGGTGTTGGGTGAGTGCGGCACCCACGAGCAGGCCGCCGTTGGAACCGCCCATGATCGCCAGCTGCGGAGTCGTCGTCCACCCGCCGTCGACCAGGGCCGTTGCGGCGGCGGCGAAATCGTCGAAGACGTTCTGCTTGTGCGCTCGCATTCCGGTGCGGTGCCAGGCCTCACCGTTCTCCGAACCGCCGCGCAGGTTCGCCACCGCCCAGACGCCGCCGGCTGCCACCCAGGTCAGCATGGTCGCTGAATACGCCGGCTCCAGCGCCACATTGAAGCCGCCGTAGCCGTAGAGGACGGTCGGCCTGGGACCGGTCGTCTGGCCGTCGGGGCTCACGACGAACATGTGGATGGTGGTCCCGTCCGCGGACGGAAAGTGCATCTCGGTGACGTCCGCGGACACCTCCGGGGCCGCGCCTGGAGCCTGCTCCCAGCTCCCCGTGCCGTACGGCGAGCCGCTGTCCCAGCTCAGCACAGACGGGGCGGTCGTGAAGTCGGTGTATCCGATCCAGGCCTGCTGGCCGCCGCCCGGATGGGCGGTGAGCCCGACGACCGAGCCGACCGCCGGCAGGTCCACGGTGCAGATCCGGGTGCCGTTCGTGGGGTCGATGACGGACAGCCCGCTGCTCGCGTCGCGTCCGTGGGCGGTCAGTATCAGCGGGCCGTCGTGCGGCCCGTCGACCAGGGCGACGTCGTGCAACACGTCCGTGGCCGACTCGGGGACCACCTCGCGCCAGTCGCCGTACGCCGGGGTTTCCGGGTTGGTCACGCAGAGCCTGCCGCGCGGCGCATCGCGGTCGGTGAGAAGGTACAGCCGCCCGTCGTAGGAGACCCACGCCCGGCACCTCGCGTCCACACCGACCTGCACGTCGGCCAGGGCCCCGTCGGCGGCCAGGTCGGCGATCCACACGTCGTCGCGCGGCGCGGTACCGGCGCTGGCAGAGACGGTGAGCCAGCGGCCGTCCCGTGAGACGTGGACGTCGTAGTAGTTCGTCGGGTCGAGCCCGCCGCCATGTACCTCGACGTCGTCCGCGGGATCGGACCCGACGACATGACGCCAGACCCGCCGGTGGAACTGCTCCTCGTCCGCGGGTACCGCCTCCGGGGGCAGTCGCCGGACGTAGTACAGCTGCTCGCCGCCCGGAAGCCAGGCCACGGGGGAGTAGCGGCAACGGTCGATCGGGCCGTCGAGCAGGTCGCCGCTCTCAACGTCGATGACGTGCAGGAGCGACTCCTCGTTGCCGCCCACCGAGATCTGGTAGACCAGCCGCTCGCCCTCGACGCTGGGCATCCACGAGTCCAGCGTCGTCGTACCGGCTGGGTCGATGGCGATGGGATCGATGAGGACCCGGTCGGTCCCGTCAGCCTCACGGACGAGCAGGACGGCGTGCTCCTGGCCGGCCTCGCGCCGGGTGTAGAAAGCCCGCTTCCCGCGCCAGATCGGAGGTGTCACAGAGCCGGCGCGCAGCAGCGCGGCCAGGGATCCCCGCAGCTGCGCCCGGCCGGGAAGTGCCGCTAGCTGCGCTCGGGCGAGGTCGTCCTGCTGAGCGGACCAGGCCACGGTTCGCGGATCGTCGACCGATTCCAGCCATCGGTAGGGGTCGGCGACGGCGTGACCGTGCAGGACATCGACCTGGTCGAGACGCTCGGCGGGGGGGTAGGACTCGTTCACCCCGCAGACCCTACGGCCCGCAGCTGTGTCCGTCGGTTGTCCGCATGACGCCGACATCTGCCGACGTTGTGACGGCCTCGGGTCGATAACGCGTGCATACGGGGCCGTTGTCGGGTTGACTTGTCGCTGCTCGGAGGTGGCAGGTGGGTCTGACGACCGTGACGCTGTTGCTCAACGCGACGTACGAACCGTTGTGCGTCGTGTCGTCGCGTCGTGCCGTCGTCCTGATCCTGGCCGCCAAGGCGGTTGCGGTGCACGACACGGACCAGGCCCTGCACAGCGCCACCACCGTCGTCGCCATTCCGTCGGTCGCGCGGCTCACCCGCTTCGTGCGGGTTCCTTACCCGGCGCAGGTCCCGCTCTCGCGCAAGGGCGTTTTCGCCCGGGACGGGGGACGCTGCGCCTACTGCGGCGGGTCTGCCACGAGCATCGATCATGTGGTCCCTCGCAGCCGCGGGGGACCACATACGTGGGACAACGTGGTGGCCGCCTGCCGGCGCTGCAACCACATCAAAGCCGACCGCACCCTGAACGAGCTGGGGTGGCGGCTGCACTCGACGCCGCGTACGCCGGCGGGGACGACCTGGCGGGTCCTGGGTCACCGTGACCCGGATCCGCGCTGGAACCCGTGGCTCGGGCTGGCGGAGCCGGTCAGCGCCTGACCTCCAGGTCGGACCTCTGCGGTATACCGGAGTCAAGGAGGTGAAGGCGATGAGCGCGGAGTTGTTGGTGCGACTGCAGGACGCGCACGCCTTCGACCCCGCGCCCCGGCACGCCGAGCTCTGGCGTCATCACGTGCCGTTCGACGCGATGACCGGCAACACGCGCTGCGAGGCGGCGCTGGAGCGGGCGTTGCGCCGCGGCGAGCGGGTCGCCCTCGTCGGGCAGAGCGGCGCGGGCAAGTCCAGCGTCACCGCCCACGTCCTCGGTCCGCTGGTCGAGGGGCTCGCGCCGCTGACCGTTCCGGTGGCGATCGAGAGCCGCTCGGTCGCCGTGGATCCGGTTGCCTTCACCGGGCACCTCGTACAGACGGTTGCGCGCTATGTCCGGCACGCGCATCCGGCCGAGCAGGGCCGGGTGGATCGGATCGTCGGTAGCCGGACACCGCGGCGGCTGTCCAAGGTGAGCATCACCCCGCAGTGGCTCGGTGCGAGCGTCGAGCTGACCGCCGAGCTGGACTCGGCGAGCGCCGACGGCCCGGCCCGCCGCTCGGGCCAGGAGATCATCGAGCAGGCTCGCCAGATCCTGGACATAATCGCCGCGCACGGGCTGCGCCCGGTGCTCGTACTCGACGACACCGACACGTGGTTGTCCGGCATGGCCGGAGCCGAGGCCGCCCAGATCCGGGCCGGGTTCTTCGGCCGGATCACCCGACTGCTCGCCGAGGAACTCGCGCACGCCGCCGTCCTCGCCGTGCACGAGAACTACTTGCGTACGGCGGAGTACTCGCGCTCGGACGGCTTCATCGACACCACGATCCGGCTGCCGGCGGTGCCCGATGCCACAGCGATCGGCGGCATCCTCGGGCATCGGGTCGGCGAGCACGTACGCCGTTTCACCATCGACCAGGTGATCACGCCGGACGCGCTCGAGACGCTGCAGACGCACTATCGACGGGGTCGCGGCCGCGACATCCGCCGCCGGGTCCTCTACGTGGCGCACACCGCCCTTGCCCGCGCCTGCGACGACGCCGCCGAGACCATCCAGGCGGTGCACATCGACGTGGCGATCAGCGAGTGCGCGCCGGAGGTCGCTGCGCGGGCCCGGCCGCGCCCGACATGAGGCAGGTCACGTCACCCGGGAGCGCTGCGCGGGGTAGCTCTCGTGGACACCGGACTCGACGAGTCGCCGTAGCCGGTCCAGTCCTTCCCAGACGTCGGCGTACGACGTTGTGAGCGGCGCCGGTCCCAACCGCAGCCGGTCGGGTGCGCGGAAGTCCGGTACGACGTCGTACCGCTCGATCAGGGCACGGCAGATCTGCCAGGCCTGCGGATGGTGCAGTGTCACGTGCGATCCGCGCCGCTCGACGTCGCGGGGTGAGGCCAGCCGGAAACCGAGCGGGGTGAGCCACTCGTCGGCAAGGTCGATCAGGTACGACGTGAGCGCCTGGCCTTTGGTCCGCAGAGCGCCGATGCCGGCCTCGGCAACGATCGCCACCCCTTCACGCACCCCGATCATCGACAGCACGGGGGGAGTCCCGACCAGGAATCGAGCCAGGCCGGGCGCGGCGTCGTACTGACCGGTCATCGCAAACTGGTCCTGCTGGCCGAACCAGCCCCAGATCGGCTGGCGTAACTCCCCTTGCCGGTCCTTTCGCACGTACAGGTACGCGGGCGCGCCCGGGCCGCCGCACAGGTACTTGTAGGTGCAGCCGACGGCCAGATCCGCGCCGGCCGATCGCAGCGGTACGGGAATCGAGCCACCGGAATGGGACAGGTCCCACAAAGTCAGCGCACCGGAATCATGGGCGATGCCCGTGATGGCAACCATGTCGGCGATGGCACCGCTGCGGTAGGCCACATGCGAGAACGACGCCAGGGCGACGTCCTCGTCCATCGCTGCTTGGACCGCCTCGGTCGACAAGCCGGCGTCGAGGTCGGTCTCGATGACCCGCAACTCGAGCCCGCGAGCGGCGGTAAGACCCTGGAACACGTACGAGTCAGTCGGGAAGTTGTCGTCGTCGGTGAGCAGGACGTGCCGGTCGGGACGGGCGTCGAGCGCCGCCGCTGCGAGCTTGTAGAGGTTGACCGTCGTCGAGTCCGACAGGACGACCTCACCCGGGTCGGCCTCGAGCACACCGGCAGCGATCTCGTCGCCGATGGACTGCGCCATGTCGATCCATTGCTCCCACGACCGGATCAGCCCGCTGCCCCACTGCTCGGTGACCGCCTCCGCCACCCGCTGCGCCGTCGTGACCGGCAACCGGCCCAGCGAGTTTCCATCGAGGTAGACCAGCGTGGGGTCTGGGGACACGAATCGCTCCCGGTAGACCGCCAGTTGATCGCTACGGTCCAGATCTTCGGCCACCGCCCGGTCGGAGGCTGCCCGCGGAGTCGGCACCTGGCTGAGGCTAACCACCGGCCGAGGTTAGCCTGCGGGGATGGCAGAACTGCACGACCTGAGCGCTCTCGACCAGGCCGCGGCCATCCGCCGCCGAGAGGTCAGCCCGGTCGACCTGGTCGAGCACTACCTGGCGCGGATCGCCATCCACGGCGAGAGCGTCGGCGCGTTCATCACGGTCGACGCCGACGGCGCCCGTGCGCAGGCGCGGGCGGCCGAACGGGCCGTGGCCGAAGGCGCTGAGCTGCCACCGCTGCACGGCGTGCCGACCGCCATCAAGGACCTCAACAGCACCGCCGGCCTCCGGACGACGTTCGGATCCGCGTTGATGGCCGACTTCGTCCCCGACGTCGACGACCATGTTGTGATCAAGCTGCGCGAGGCCGGCACCATCAGCCTCGGCAAGACCAACACGCCGGAGTTCGGCTTCCCCTGCTACACCCAACCGGTGATCGCGCCACCGGCGCGCACACCGTGGGATCTGGGTCGGCTGGCCGCCGGTTCCAGCGGTGGCGCCGGGGCGGCGGTGGCGGCCGGTCTGGTGCCGTTCGCGCAGGGCTCCGACGGTGGCGGCTCGATCCGCAGCCCAGCCAGCGTGTGCGGCCTGTTCGGCATCAAGACCACCCGCGGGCGGGTCAGCGGCGGTCCGTTCGCGGTCAACGTCACCGGACTCGGCGTGCTCGGTCCGATGGCCCGCTCGGTGCGCGACGCGGCCGCCATGCTCGACGCGATGGCCGGCCCGATGCCGGGTGATCCGTACTGGGCGGCGCCATTGCCGGCGGGTGAGTCATTCCTCGGGCACGCCGAGCGCGATCCCGGCCGGCTGCGGATCGGACGGTACGTCGACCCGGTGGTCCCCGGTGCCGTGGTCGACCCGGCCGTCCAGGCGGCGTGGGAGGACACCAGCCGGTTGCTCGAGTCACTCGGCCACGACATCGAGGACATCGTGCCGCCGCTGACTGCCGAACTGATCCCGCACTTCGAGGTCGTCTGGAGCCTGTCGGCGACCACACTGCCCGTCCACCCGAGCCGAATCGGGGAGCTGGAGCCGCTGACCCGATGGTTGCTCGAGCGGGGGATGGCCACGAGTGCGCAGCAGGCGATGTCGGCGCTTATGACGACCCAGCAGCATTCCCGCCACGCGATCGCCGCCCTCTCGCCGTACGACGTCGTGCTCACACCCGTGTGCACGCTGCCACCGCGGCCGGTGGACTGGTTCTTCGCCGACGGCTACGGGGCACCGGATTTCGAACGGCAGAAGCAATTCTCGGCCTTCACGGCGCTGTACAACATGACGGGACAGCCGGCGGTCAGCATCCCGCTGCAATGGTCGGCGGAGGGCTTGCCACTCGGGATGATGCTGGTCGGCCGGCCTGCCGACGAGGCGACCCTGATCTCGCTGTCCGCGCAGCTGGAAGCCGCGCAGCCGTGGGCGCAGCGGCGTCCCGGCATGTGGTGAGCGCCTCGTCCGAGCGTTTCGCTACCGTGCTCCCGTGAGCGATCGCAGCGAGGTGAGAGCGTGAGCGAGCGCAGCGAGCGAGCCAGTGGACGCAGCACCCTGGTCACGCGGCGCACCGAGCGCAGCGAGGTGAGCGTGAGCGAGCGCAGCGAGCGAGCCAGTGGACGCAGCACCTGGTCACGCGGCGCACCGAGCGCAGCGAGGTGAGAGCGTGACCGTCGTCGAGACCCTGCTGATCTATGTCGGCATACCCGCGCTGGCCTTCGCGCTGCTGGCCGTACTCGTTCTTGGAGGCAGCGCTCGCACCCCCCGCTACCGTCCGGGCCGGGCGTGGGCGCACGAGGACGTCTGGTACCTGCCGCGCCCGCCCGCCGTCAGCGGTCCCTCGCATGCGGCTCCCGCGCTCACCGGCGGTGCCCCGACCGTTGGCAGCGACCGGCGTACGGCGAGAGGCGGTGCCAGTGGTACCTGGTGAGGACGAGGATCGCTCCGGCGTACCCGCCGGTCCGTTCAGTCCCAAGCAGCTGGCCCGCCTGGACGAGGCACTCACCCTGTCCAGCCGGGAGACCGGCGTGCAGTTCAGCTTGTACGTCGGCGTCCTCGAGGCCAGCCCGCGGCGGATGGCCGAGGACCTGCACGCGGCGCTCGGAGCGACTGCGCCGGACAGCGTGCTCGTCGCCGTCTCCCCGGGAGAGCGCCGGCTGGAGATCGTCACCGGGCAGAACGCGGCCAAGCGGCTGCCCGATCGGACCTGCGCCCTGGCAGCGCTGTCGATGACGGCGTCGTTCAGCGGCGGTGACCTGGTCGGCGGCATCGTCAACGGCCTGCGGATGCTGGCCGACCAAGCCGGGAAGCCCTCACTCACCCCGCGGTGACCGTCAAGGCGTGCTATTGTATCGATACCTTGATACAAGGAGCCTGGCATGGATCTCGCCGCCGTTGTTCTGTTCGTGCTGATCGTCGGTTTGGCGATCTTCCCCGGCTGGCGGGTCAACGACCGGGTGGTGACCCGCTGGGCCCGATCCGCCGGCCTTGAGCTGTCGGCTGAGGGTCGCGACGCGGCCGCGCGGTACCTGCGATGGAGCAAGCGCACCCGCACGGCCGGCGGACTGGTCGGGCTTGGTGTCCCGTACCTCGTCTGGGTGCTGTCCGGAACGCCTGGCCAGTGGCCCTTCCCGGTCGGGTTCGTTCTCCTCGGCTACGTCGCCGGAGTGCTCCTCGTCGAGTTCACCGTGCACCGACCGCGACGAAACTCCGGCGCCGCACTCGTGCTGCCGCGCCGGCTGCAGGACTACCTGCCGACGCGCTGGGTGAATCTCCAGCGGGGTCTGGCCGTGGTTTCGGTGCTTCTCATCGGCGGCTACGCGATCGCCCCGCCGCATCCCTACGACACCGGCCCGCGGTTCGATGGCGGAGTTCCCGGCCTTGTCCTGATCATCCTGGCTGGACCCGTGATTGCCGGGATCACCGAGGGGCTGCAGCGGATCATCGTGAACAGGCGGCAACAGGTCGCCGGCAGCGAGGACGCGCAACTGGACGACGCCTTCCGGTCGAACTCCGTGCAGGCACTGTCCGGGGCCGGCCTGGCGATCCTCTGCGCTCTGGTCGGTTCCGCGGCATTCACCTTGGCCGGACCGCTGCAGAACAACATCGCGGAGTACGTCCTCGGTCTGACCGGCATCGTGCTCTTCGTGGCGACGTTGTTCTTCTGGGTTGGTATGGCCGAGCCCCGCCGGCTGCGGATCCGCCGACTGACAGACAGCCGGTCGCCGGCGTGATCCTGCAAGTCGACCCACGGTCCGCGGTCCCGCCGTACGAGCAGATCCGGGTGCAGATCACGGGCATGATCGCGAACGGCGTCCTCCCGGCGGGAACGCGGCTACCTCCGATCAGGCAGCTGGCCAAGGACCTCGGCCTCGCCGGTGGCACCGTGGCCCGCGCCTACCGGGAGCTGGAAGCCGACGGTTCGATCGCCACTCGTGGGCACCGTGGCTCCCACGTCATGGCGCCACCCGAGCAGCCGACGTCGCCTCGTGTCGACGAGGCATTGGCCTCCGCGGCCCGGGCCTTCGCGTTGCAGGCTCGCCAACTCGGCGCCGACGCCGCCCGTGCCCTTCGGCTGGCCGAGCAGGCGTTCGACGCCTTGGAGACCTGAGCGCAGCGCTCAGGTGGTTGCGGCGTCTTTCGCCCTGCAGCGCAGCGCGCGCTGTACGCCGTCGCGGCCCTCGCTGACAAGCCGCCGCAATGCCGGGGGATGCGAGTCGTCGGCCAGCCAGGTGTCCGCAGCGTCCACAGTGGACTGCTCGATGACATTCGGGAACAGCCCGACGACGACCTGCTGCGCGATCTCGCTCGAGCGCCGCTCCCACACGTCGCCGATGATCTCGAAGTACGGAGCGACGAAGGGGCGCATCAGTTCGGTCTGCGCCGGGTGCGAGAAGCCGACGACGATCGCCCGGTTGATCGCGTTGGGCAACTCGTCGTCCTCAGTGGCCTGACGCCACGCCTCCGCCTTGGCGGCTGGATCGGGGCGCAGGGCGCGCGCAGTGGCGGCATGCCGCTGGCCGGTCGCGGTCGTGTCGCGGGTCAGCTCGGCGTCGATCTCGGCCTCGCCCGCACCACCGATGGCGACCAGGCTCTGCACCAGGGCCCAACGGGTGTCGGTGTCGACGGCGAGACCCTCGACCAGAACCGAGCCGTCCAGCAGGCCGCGGAGCATCTCGGCGTGCTTGTCGCTTCGGGCGGAGGCAGCGAAGGTGCGGGACCAGGCGAGCTGGTGGTCGCCGCCAGGATCGGCGGCATTCATGGACTCCCATGCCTGGTCAGCGAGCGTCGACCAGCCCGAGGCCGACCAGGACGGGTCGGCGAAGGACGAGAGCGCTGATTGAGCCTGGCGCAACAACGCCTGAACCACGCCGATGTCGCTCTCGACACCGGTCCCGGACAGCACGAGCCGCAGGTAGTCGCGGGCCGGCAACTCGGCGTCGCGGGTCATGTCCCATGCCGCGGTCCAACACAGCGCACGTGGCAGCGACTCGGTGAACTCGCCGATCCGGTCGGTCAGCGTCGCCAGCGATCGTTCGTCCAGGCGGAGTTTGCAGTAGGTGAGGTCGTCGTCGTTGACGAGCACCAGATCGGCCGCGGCCACGCCGACCAGCTCCGGTACGGGCGTCCGCTCGCCGTCCACGTCGAGTTCGACCCGGGAGGTCCGGACGAGCCCCTCGTCGGTCGCGGTGTAGAGCCCGACGGCGAGCCGGTGCGGTCGCAGCGTCGGGTGCTCCGGCACGGCGGACTGCAGCACGTCGAAGCCCGCGTACGTGCCGTCCTCGGCGACCGTGAAGTCCGGCCGCAGCGTGTTGACCTGTGCCGTCTCCAGCCACAGCGCCGACCATCCGGACAGGTCGCGGCCCGACGCGGACTCCAGCTCCGCCAGCAGATCGGCGAGCGTGGTGTTGCCGAACTCGTACCGGCGGAAGTAGGTCTTCATCGCGGCCAGGAACGCGTCCCGCCCGACGTACGCGACCAGCTGCTTGAGCACCGAGGCGCCCTTGGCGTACGTGATCCCGTCGAAGTTGACCTCGACGGCCTGGACGTCGGGGATGTCGGCCGCGATGGGGTGCGTCGAGGGCAGCTGGTCCTGCCGGTACGCCCACGTCTTCTCGACATTCGCGAACGTCGTCCACGCGTTGGTGAATCGGGTCGCCTCGGACTGGCACATCACGCTCATGTACGTCGCGAACGACTCGTTCAACCACAGGTCGTCCCACCAGCGCATGGTGACGAGATCGCCGAACCACATGTGCGCCATCTCGTGCAGGATCGTCTCCGCGCGGCGCTCGTAGGCGTAGTCGGTGACCTTGGACCGGAAGACGTAGTCCTCGAGGAACGTCACGCAGCCGGCGTTCTCCATCGCACCGGCGTTGAACTCCGGGACGAAGAGCTGGTCGTACTTGCCGAAGGGATACGGATAGTCGAAGACCCGATGGTAGAAGTCGAAGCCCTGCTTCGTGATGGTGAACAGCTCGTCGGCGTCGAGGTGCTCGGCCAGCGAGGCGCGGCAGTAGATTCCCAAGGCGATTCCGTCGTGGCTGTCCCGGGCGACGTGGTACGGCCCGGCCACCAATGCGGTGATGTACGGCGACATCCGTGGCGTGGTCGCGAAATACGTGATCTGCGATCCGCCGAGCCCTTCCTCCGTGGACAGCACGGGGGCGTTCGACACGACCTCCCAGTCGTGCGGCGCGGTGACCGTGAACGTGAACTCGGCCTTGAGATCGGGTTGGTCGAAGCAGGTGTACATCCGTTTGGCGTCAGCGGTCTCGAACTGCGAGTAGAGGTACACCGACCCGTCAACCGGGTCGATGAACCGGTGCAGTCCCTCTCCGGTGTTCGTGTAGAGGCAGTCCGCGTCGACGACGAGCACGTTGTCGGCGGTGAGACCGGTCAATGCGATCCCCGATCCGTGGGTGTACGCAGAGACGTCCACGTCCTCGCCATTCAGCGTCGCCTCACGGAACCCGTCGGCGATGACGTCGACGAACGTGTCCGCTCCAGGCTCGGTGCAGGCGAAGCGGACGGTCGTCCGGGACCCGAACGTTCGGTCGCCGGGCTTACCGCCACCGTCGGTCAGATCGAGAGCGACGTCGTACGACGTCAGCTGCAGCAGTCGGGCACGGGTCTCGGCGTCGGTTCGGGTGAGGTTGGGGACGGACACAGCCTTGTGCACCTCTCGTCGGCGGGGGAATCAGGAGAGTGTCCCACGCAGCGGCGCGGGGAATGTCCGCTTCGCCGCCGACGCTGTCCGGACAGGCAACGATATCGACACGAGGAGATCGCATGAGTTCGGCAGCCGAAGACCGCACGAGGGTCGACTTCTGGTTCGACCCGCTCTGTCCCTGGGCGTGGCTGACGTCCCGGTGGATCCTGGAGGCGGAGAAGGTGCGCGACATCGACCTGCGGTGGCACGTGATGTCGCTGGCCGTGCTCAACGAAGGCCGCGATCTCTCCGAGGACTACCAGGCAATGATGGATCAGTCGTGGGGACCGGTGCGTGTGGTGACCGCCGCCGCCGACCAGCACGGCGACAAGATCCTCGAGCCTCTCTACACCGCCATGGGAACGCGGATCCACCACCAGAAGGCCGTACTCGGCCGGGACATGATCGAGGCCGCCCTCACCGAGGTCGGGCTCCCGGTGGAGCTGGCCGACGCGGCGGACTCCAAGGATTACGACGAGGCGCTGCGGGCGAGCCACCACGAGGGCATGGACCCGGTTGGTGACGACGTCGGAACGCCGGTGCTGCACGTCGACGGCACGGCGTACTTCGGTCCGGTGATAAGCCGGGTCCCCAAGGGTGAGGACGCCGGCAAGGTGTTCGACGGTGCGCGACTGCTCGCTGGCTGGCCGTACTTCCACGAGTTGAAGCGCACTCGGACCGAAGGCCCGCAGTTCGACACCGTCTGAGCCCTAGTCAGACACGTCGTCCAGCCCGGGGCCGGGTGGCACCCGCCCCCGGGCTGCGGGAACGTCGGAGTCGAGTGCCCCGCCAGCCGCCGGTGCAGGGCGATGCGAGTCAGCTCGGGGAGGACGTCGTACGGCCCGATGGCGTCCATCGCCGCCAGGACGCGGTCGAAGGTCACCCGCACATGGGTGTCACAGCGGTCGAAGTGCCGATCGAGGTCGCCCAACGCACGGCAGGTGTGCGTCTGGTTGCGAGCCGCAAACGTGCGACCGCAGCTGGGACACCCCCACATGGGTCGCGCCTCGTGGTCCCGCGGGTCACGGCCCATCCGCCGCCACCCGCCTTCTCCCGTCTCGCCGCGCCGGGCGCGAGAGTACGCCGCGGCACAGGTGACAGACTCCGCGAATGCGCGTCTACCTTGGCTCCGACCACGCAGGTTTCGAGTTGAAGGGCATGCTCGGCGAGCACCTGAGCGGCGCCGGCCACGACGTGGTGGACGTCGGGCCCCACGCGTTCGACGCGGACGACGACTACCCGGTCTTCTGCCTCGCCACCGGCGCCGCGGTGGTCGCTGATCCAGGCAGCCTCGGCGTGGTCATCGGCGGGTCAGGCAACGGCGAGCAGATCGCGGCCAACAAGGTCGTCGGCGTCCGTGCCGCGCTGGCCTGGAACACCGAAGTGGCCGGTCTCGCCCGGGAACACAACGACGCCAACATCGTCAGCGTGGGAGCCCGGCTGCACACTGTCGCCGAGGCAATGGCGATCGTCGACACCTTCCTCGCCACCGCATTCAGCGGCGGTGCGCGGCACGAGCGCCGGATCGGGCAACTCCGCGACTACGAGCGCACGCGAACGCTTCCCGCTGGTTGACGCACATAGAAGCGTCATCGAGCAGGAGGCGTCTGCTCAGCGGGGGGCTGCCAGTTCCTGCGGACGACGACAAGTTCGCTCTCGGCGGCTGCCAGATCGGCCGGGCGTGGCTGGGACGCGTCCCGAGCGCGCATGGCCGCCCGGACGTCGACCTGCGACGGGCCTGCACCGACGAGACCACGCAGCCCTCGTTCAGCGTCCCCGGTGTCACCGCGCACCCGCCGCGGTTTCCCGCTCCCACGTTCCTCGGCTCTCGGCTCGTCTGCTTGGGTCTGCCCAGAGTCGCTGCCGCCATTGGGGCGGCGCTGTCGTCGTTCGTCTCCCACTGCACCCTCACGATCGGAGCACTTGTGCCCGAGGGCCACACCATCTACCGACACGCGCGTGAACACAACCGCTCGTTGCGAGGGCGGGTCGTCCGCGCCGACAGCCCTCAAGGCCGGTTCGCCGCCGGCGCCTCGCTTGTCGACGGTCGGACACTGTTGCGCGCGGAGGCCGTGGGCAAGCATCTGTTCCACCAGTACGATGGTCAGGTCTGGCTGCACGTGCACCTCGGCCTCTACGGCGAATGGCGCACCGGAGCGCAGCCGATGCCGCCGGCGCGCGGGGCGCTGCGGCTGCGGCTGTGGACCGATGCGGTGTGGTGGGAGCTGCGCGGCGCCACCGCGTGTGAGGTGCTGACCCGTCCAGAGGTGACCGCGATCCGCACCCGGCTGGGTCCGGATCCGTTGCGCCGCAACGCCGATCCCGACCGGGCTTACGCCCGGATCGGTCGCAGCCGTGCACCGATCGCCGCGCTGCTCATGGACCAGTCGGTGCTGGCCGGCGTCGGCAACGTCTACCGGGCGGAGTTGCTGTTCCGGCACGGGATCGATCCGTATCGCCAGGGGCAGGACGTGTCCGCACCGGTCTGGGCGGCGATGTGGGACGACCTCGTGGCCCTGATGCGCGACGGCGTGCGGCGCGGTCAAATCGTGACCAGCCGGCCGCCATACCGGCGTCGCAGCCGGGTCTTCGTCTACCGCCGCGCCGGGGAACCGTGCCTGGTCTGCGGTACGACGGTGCGGACGCAGACGCTACTGGCCCGGAATCTGTTCTGGTGCCCGGTGTGTCAGGCAGCTACTGGGTCCGCAGATGAATCCGGAAACGCAGCCTGGTGAGCTCCCGCTGGTCGATCGCGATGACGAAGGCGTAGCCGCCGGCCCGGGCGAACGCGTAACCGTCGATGTTGAGCGCGAACGGCAGCAGTTGGGTGTCCCCCGGAGGCAGCAGGGCGGGCCGTCCGACCTCGAAGGCCAGCTGCAGGTGGGTGGTCCGGCCGGCCTCCGTCACCGGACCCAACGGCAGCTGCGACCCGTCTTCGTCCTCCAGCCCGACGGTGAGCTGATGGCGGCGCTCTGTGTCGCCGTAGGGCACCCCGATCAGCAAAGCCATGCCGATCCGGGGCGCGGCGAACGGCATCGCCGCGGCGGCGATCGCGTTCCAGCCGCCGCCCTGGATGTAGAGCTTGCCCTCCACCGCCGCCGCCGAGTCGCACAGCATCGCCTGGGCGGTGAAGCCGAGTTCAGCGTTCGGCGTCCCGGTCATCCCGCCAGGGTCTCAGAACACCTCCGGGCACCACGGTGCGGTGTGCCAGCCGAAGGCCGTGGCGGCCGTGTGCAGGGCGCCCGTTGTCAGCTCCCGTACCCGCCCGGCAAGTGCGAGCGCGGCCAGCGACGGGCCGCCGAGATAGGCCGCGCCGAGTTCGGTGCTGGTCAGCTGCAGGTCGGCCGGGTCCGTCGTGGCCGCGCACTCGGCCCCGTCCGGGCCTGCCGTGAGCCGCCACCGGCCGGCGTTCCACGGGCATACGTCGTCGGAGACGTCGAGGACGATGTCGATCTCGGCGCTGTAACGGCGGGCTGCCAGCGCGCGGTCGACGTCGACCAGCCGGACCCAGAGGCCGTCACTGATCTCGGTCTCCACCGCTCTCGGGTTCAGGACGAGGTGTTGCAGCGAGTCGTCCGGACCGCTCATCCGGCGACGAAACCGGCGTACCAGGTCCTGGTCCAACAGGAAGCGCCAGAGCGCAGCTTGCGCCTGAGGGGTCGTCGCCCCGATATCGAGCAGCGCCACCAACCCATTCGGCCCGGTCCGCTCGAATTCGCCTTTGACCCGGTACGACGCCCACCCGGTGACCTGCCCATCCCGTTCCTCGTGGGCGAGATACCGCTGCTCGGTGAAACCCTCCCGATAGTGCTCCGGGTCGTAGTGCCGGCGAGCCCACCACTTGTCCGGACGATCAAGCCAGCCCACGGCGGCTGGACGTAGCGCGTCGTACACGGCCTGAGCGTGCGGGCGCACCTTGTCCTCCCCGAGCCGTCGCACACGGCCGGTGCCCAGGTCGACTTCCCGTCGAAAGGCGGTTTCCCGGGTGGAGCCGGAAATCGACGCACGCGGCGCCGCGTTGCCGTAGCCGAAGCGCTGATAGATCCCCGCCTCCGACGCCCACAGCGCCGCGACCGCCTCCCCGTCCTGTTCGTGCAACTCAGTGAGTTGACGGACCATGATCTCGGTCAGGACGCCGCGCCGCCGGTGGGTCGGCGCGACGGTCACGTACGTCACCCCCGCTATCGGGACGATCGCACCTGGCACGGTCAGATCGCGAGTGAAGATGCCGGCCGTGGCGACGATGTCATCGCCATCCAGCGCGATCAGGCAGCGTTCGGGTTCAGCGAGCGTGGTCTCCAACGTCAGATCGGCGTCGTGCGCGCTCTCGCTGAAAGTGTCGACCATGGAACGCCACATCGCGGGGAATTCCTCGGCGGCGGGCGCGCGGAGAAGGGGATTCGTGGTGGTCACGGTCGCCCTGTCTACTCCGGCCTGAGCGCATGTCCAACCGAGATACTGCCCAGGAGGCGCAGCGGCGCCTATGCTTCCTGTCAGTATCGAGATGGCTACCAGGGAGAATGTTGAGCGACCGTAGGGCCGAGGCCATCCGGCTGCTGCGGATGGCCCAGAGCGGCTCAGCGGACAGGGCGCTGCGCATCGCCGAGGCCGCGCTTCCTCCCCATGAGCCCGCAGCGGCCCGAAGCGGCGCGGACAACAGTTGGCACGCGTCGCTGCACTACGTACGCGGCGTGGCGCTGCATTGCCAGGGCAAGCATGACGCCGCTCTCGACGCCGGGCGCTCGGTGCTGCGGGTGGCTGAGTCGTGCGGTGATGCTGCATGGGCTTCGGTGGGGCGGGCGTTTCAGGTCCTGCAGGCGACTCTGCGCGCCGAGTCCAATCCGGACAGCGCTGACGGGGACGTGCTCCTGCAGGAACTCGCCCGGGCAGAGGTGGACATCCCCGACCCGGCCGGAGACCCCTTCGCCGTCGTGACCGCGCATACGGCGGTGGGCGCCTGCTACCTGCATCTTCGGCTCTACGAACTCGCCGAGCCGCATCTGCTCGCCGCTGCTGACATCAGCGCGGCTCATCCTGAGCTGCTGCGGGTCGCTGCCGCCACCGCCCGCCTGAATCTCGCCGAGTTGCAACTCGGCTGGAGCCTGGAACTGCGTCGGATCGGGCTGGCCGAAGCCGCGGCCAACCACAGCCGCTCCGCGCGCCGCCATGCCGACCAGGTCGCGGAAGTGGGAGGCGGCGAGGAGACCGCCGACTACCGCGCCAGAGCAGCCCTGCTATCGGCGTGCGCCGATAGTGACACCGGTGAGCCCGGCGCCGTGATCAGTGCGATCCGGGCGGGGCTGGACAAGGTGTCCTACCGCGGTCAGCGCAGCGAGGTAGCGATGGCGTGGCTGTTCGAGGCGCGCGCACTGTTCCGGGCCGGGGACTCCTGCGGCGCGCTTGAGGCGGCCCGCCGGTCCTGCGCCGAGCTTCCGCACGGGGCGCTTGGCACGTTGGCAGCCGCGGCGTACCACACCCGGGCAGACCTGCTGGTACGCAACGGAGCCGACGAACGCGCGGAGGTGCTGGCCTACGGCGATCACCTGGCACAGGGGTTGTGGAGTCACCGGTTGCGCGCCCTGCATCTGGCCCGCTCGATGCAGGTGTTCGAGCGGCTGCGGCGAGAACGGGACAGCATCCACGAACTCGCCTACACCGACGCGCTGACCGGCGTGGGCAACCGCCACGCCTTCGACAACTGGGTGGCGAGTCGAGCGGATCGCCATGACGAGTCGGTCTGCGTGCTGGTCGTCGACGTTGACGATCTCAAGGCGGTCAACGATGTCGGTGGTCATGCGGCCGGCGACCTCATCCTGCGTTCGATCGCCACCGTGCTCACATCGCAAGCTGGCCCGGACGACCTCGTTGCCCGGCTCGGCGGCGACGAGTTCGTCATCTGCGCCGAGCGGCCCGCCGCGGACGGCGACGTACTCGCCCGGCGTCTCGTTGCCGCCGTAAAGGGTCTGATCGGCGATACCTCGTCGGTCAGCGTGGGTGTCGCATGCGGCCCGGCGTCCGAGGCCGGCTCAAAGGTGCTCAGTGGCGCCGACGAAGCCATGTACGAGGCCAAGCGCGACGGCGGCGGCCGGGTTCGACGATCCTCGATGTACCCCGATGTCCTGCGAAGCCGCTAGGCGAACCGAAGCGGCCATGCGGGTCGGACGGGCCGTCATCTCCAACCTGAGGAACGGCGCAGAGCGGGTGACGAGAATCGAACTCGCGTAGCCAGTTTGGAAGACTGGGGCTCTACCATTGAGCTACACCCGCGGCGACGCCCGTGCGAGTGCTGCGGCGCGCACCGTCAGGGTAGCCGGT
>JACCXW010000429.1 GCA_013696785.1 Geodermatophilaceae bacterium
CGCGTGGTGGCTCATCGCGGCTCCTCCGTGGCGGTGGCCGAGCACACGCGGGCGGCGTACGAGCGAGCCTTGGAGGAGGGCGCCGACGGCCTCGAATGCGACGTCCGGCTGACCGTCGATGGTCACCTGGTCTGCCTGCACGACCGGTCCCTCTCGCGCACGTCCAACGCCCGCGGCCTGATCTCGGAGACACCGCTGGCCGATTTGCAGACCGCCGACTTCGGGACCTGGGCCAACGACCTGCCCGAGTCCGCCGACGAGCTGGTCGGCGACGATCGCTTCTATGCAGTTGACCGGACCCCGGTTCCGGTGCTGGCGCTGGAGGAACTGCTCGGCCTCGTCGCCGACTCGGGGCGGCGGGTCGATCTGCTCGTGGAGACCAAGCACCCCACGCGCTACGGCGGGCTGGTCGAACAACGGCTGATCGAAACTCTGCACCACTTCGGCATGGTCGACTCCCGGGTGTCGGTGATGAGCTTCGCCACGTCGGCGCTGCGCCGGGTCCGCAGTCTTGCGCCGGAGCTGCTGACGGTGCAGTTGATGCGGCGGGTGCCGCTGCTCTTCCGGGACGGCTCGCTGCCACTTGGCGCCGACGTCGCCGGCCCGTCGGTGGAGATCCTGCGAGCGCATCCGCGCTACGTCGAGCGGGTGCACGCCATGGGTCATCCGCTGTTCGTGTGGACCGTCGACGCCCCAGCGGACATCGAATTGGTCCTTGAACTCGGCGTGGATGCGGTGATCACGAACCAGCCCGCGGAGATCGTCGCCCGGCTACGGCGGCGGGCAGGGTAAGTATTCTCGGGTGTCGCCAGAACCCGAGGAGATCCAGTGAGCCGCCGCAAGCCCGCCAGTCGTAGCACCGCCGTCACGGACGGCATCAATCCCCGCCAGCCCTGTCCGTGCGGATCCGGCAAGCGCTACAAGAGCTGCCACGGCAGCGGCGGAACGGCGCTGGTGACCAGGCCGTTCGCGGGGCTGGCGTCGGAGTGCGACTGGATCGCGCTGCGCGAACTCGTCCCCGCGGGTACCTCGCCGTTGAAGCTCACCGGGGAGTACGCCGACCGCGACGTCACACTGGCAACGGTGCTGCCGCTGGGCCTACCGGCGTTGGCCCGTGCCGACGGCCGCATCCTGGTCGGGCTGCAAGTTCACAACAGCAGCGACGACGTGTCCCGGGACGTCTCAGCTGCGCTGCTCCGTGCGCTGTCGGCCGAACCGGGTACGACGGTGCCGCCGGAGGGGCTGCCAGCTGACGGGCCGCGGCTGCAAGACCTGCTGGCGGACGAGCCGCTGGAAGTTACCGTGCACGACGACTTCGCGTTCTGGCTGGACGGCGCCGAAGCGAGCAGCGCCGACGTCACCGCATCGCTGGAGCAGGCGAACGCGACGGTGATCCCGACCGTGCGGCTGGCCGGTCTGGAGGCGGCGTACTGGTGCCAGGTGGGCGACAAGGCGCATCTGCGCTGGGTGCTGCCGCACGAGGAGGACGTGCTGCTCGACGCGCTCGCGCGGCTGTCCGCGGCCGGGACGCTGGATCTCGGCGAGGGCACCCGGTATGCCGGCTCGTTCCGCGCCCACGGCGTACTCGCCCCGGTGTGGGACCTACCGAGGGACGCGCCGGCCACGGACTGGGAGGCACCGGCCGCGGCGTTCGCGGAGCGCCTTGCCGAGGTGCTGGACACCAGCCAGGAGCTGACCGACGCCGAACGCCGTGCCCGCGCCGGACTGCGGGGTCGCCAACTCACGCTGCGTTGAGAGCCGATGTCCGTGGCGGGACTTGACGACTGCTAACGCCGCACCTGGACGTCGGTCGTCGCGCGGGTACCGACCCGGCTGGCGAAGGCCGAGCTGAGGTCCAGCACCCCACGTCCTCGTTGATGTTCGGCATGCGTCTACCGCCCAGCACGTTGGTCGTTGCGTGCGGTCAGATTCCTCCGCGCCCACCCCAAGCACAAGTGAACTTCTCGGACTTCTCGGACATCAGGGTGTGCGTACGCTGCCAGCCCGTACCGAGGCTGTTACAGCGCGTCGCGGTGGATCGGGCAGCTCATGCAGCGCGGGCCGCCGCGGCCGCTGCCCAACTCACTGCCGGCGATCCGGACCACCTCGATGCCGGCATCCTCCAGCCGGGCATTGGTGACGATGTTGCGCTCGTAGGCGACGGCGAGCCGCGGCGCGATCGCCAGTGTGTTGTTGCCGTCGTCCCACTGCTCGCGCTCGGCCGTGACCGGGTCCAGGCCGGTGTCGATGACGTGCAGGCGGTCGATCTGCATCGCCTTGGCGGCGGCGACCAGCAACGGCTCCGGGCCGGTGATGATGAGCTCGCCCGCCTCGTCCGCGGCGTCGGCAGGTAGCCCTTCAGGCTCGGTCACGGTCCAGGCCATCAACTGGTCGGCGACGTTGGGGTACATCACCACCGCGTCGACGTCGACCATCGTGCAGATGGTGTCCAGGTGCATCATGGCGCGTTCCTGTGCGATCGGTACGACGAGAACGGTGTGTGCGAGCGACCGGTGGAACAGTCTCCGGGCAAGCCGCTCGGCCCCTGCGGGCGTCGTACGCTCTCCGACTCCGACGGCGACGACGCCGGGGGCGAGCAGCAGAACGTCCCCGCCCTCCAGATGTTCGAACTCCGGGCCGTACAGCGACGGGGAGCCCGCGAAGCGCGGGTGGTGCCGGTAGATGACGCGCGTCAGGGATGTCTCGCGGCTGCGGGCCGGCATGGTCAGCGACGTCACCGCGATCTGGTCGCGCACCCACACGCTGGAATCTCGGGTGAAGAGCAGATTGGGCAGCGGCGAGAGGATGAAGTCGTCCCACTGCATCAGCGCGTGGGACAGTCCGCGGGCGCTCAGCAACTCGTCGTGACGGACGCCGCCCGTCAAGGCCGCGGCGAGGTCGCTCGGCGCAAGCGAGTGCAGGTGCTGCCCGACAACGTGTGCGAGCGTGACCCCCAGCCTCGGATCCGCTGTCGCGGCACTGATCGTGACCGCTCGAGCGTCGGCCTGACCGAGTACGTCGACGAGCAGGTCGGTGAGATACAGCACCTCGACGTCATGTGAGCGGAGCTGATCGGCGAAAGCGTCATGCTCGTCCTGCGCCCGGCCGACCCATGGGATGTCGTCGAAGAGCAGTTCGTCATTGTTGCGCGGAGTCAGCCGGCTGAGCTCGAGCCCCGGGCGGTGCAGCAGGACCGTGCGAAGGCGGCCGACCTCGCTGTCGGCGTACGGCGTGGGAGAAGTCACGCGGCCAGGCTAGCGATGGACGAAGATGCAACCCATGGACGGTGCGGCGGTACTGCGGGCAGTCGGGGAAAGCGACGACGTGCTCGGCCCAGCCGTGGACATGGACTGGACCCGGCAGGCCGCGCACGTGGACTGGACGGTGGCCAAGACGGTGGCGCACATAGCTGAGAGCCTGCTCTGGTACGCCACGGACATGGCCGCCGGTCCGGCGGAATTGTCCTCGATGGACATGACCGTGCCGTTTGACAAGTCCCCGGCGGAGCTGCTGAGGACGCTGCGCACGTTCGCCGTCGTGCTCGCTCGTGTCCTGGACGCCGCCGAGCCGGAAGACCGCGGCTGGCACCCGTTCGGCCTTCCGGACGCAAGCGGCTTCGCGGGCAGCGCTTGCGACGAGATCGTCATCCACACCGCGGACGCGGCGGCCGGGCTCGGCGTCGACTTCGCGCCGTCCGGCGACCTGGCCGAGGCCATCCTGCGCCGGATGTTCCCGTGGGCGCCGACGGACACGGATCCGTGGCAGACGTTGCTGTGGGCGAACGGACGGGTCGACCTACCCGGCCGGGAGCGGCAGTCGGGTTGGCGCTGGCATTGCGCGCCACTCTCGGAGTGGGACGGCTGACGGCCGCTAGGACCCTCCTGAACAAGGCGGGTTCGGGTGAATGCATCGAACGTAGCGACGCGCCGGGTGTGTCAGGGCGGTCTGGCCGCACGTCTCAACCGTGGTTGGACGACGGGCTTGCCCGGCGCGTCTGGACCGATTGTGTGTCTGGTGGTGTTGGGGGTGAGGCCCATTTCGGCTGTGGTGCCTCAGCTGAGCGCCCAGGTGGTGCCGTTGTGGTCGAGGCCGAGGGTGATGAGGCGGCGTAGGTTGATCGCGGCGGCGCGGTGGTGCAGCCAGTGGTCGTTCTTGGTGACGCCGCGGTAGCGGACTCGTCGGTTTCCGCCGCGGACCAGCCAGGCGATGGAGCGTTCGACCATGGGTCGGTGCTGTCGATATTCGGCCATCCAGTTCGGGTCTCGAGCGGCTTGGCGGGCGGCGCGTTGCAGCGCGTCGTGGGGGCGGATCTTGAGGCTCTTGCCGGTGCGGCCGCGGGTGCAACGCTGGCGTAGTGGGCAGCCGGTGCAGGCTGTCTTGAAGGTGGCCACTCCGGTGCGGCTGATCCTCTTCGTCACGCCATTGGGACAGGTGGCTGTGCCGGCGGCGTGGTCGACAGCGAAGTCATCGACGGTGAACCCGCCTGGCGTGGCAGATCGTGTGGGTGCCGGTTTGACTCGGTCGGTGTGTCCGCGCGCGCCGAGTTCGGCGCGGAGCTGTCCGGAGCCGTAGGCCGAATCGCCCAGCACGGTCACCGGGTCGGCCTCACCGTCGAGCAGAGCCAACCCGACGCTGGGCTCACTGACCGACTGCCCGCCGGCGGAAACACCCGATGCCTTGGTCAAAGCGCAGTCGGTGATCAGGCCGGTGTCGGGCTCGATCGCCAGGTGCGCTTTGAACCCGTCCTGGCGGCGCGACACCGTCTTGTGCGCGTGCCGCGCCTCCGGATATCGACGGTGGAGATCACCCGGTCGGGCGCGACACGCTGCGCGATGCACCACCGCCCGTCGGTGCCATCCGAGCCCTCGACCGGTTCCACGTCCTGGCCGGCGACCAGCGCCAACAACGCCACCGCCTCGGCAGCCTTGGCCCCGAGTTCTTGCTCGGGCAGATGCCCGAGGAGCCGGTGCGCATCACCGACCAGCGCGTCGACCAACAAGGCGCGGGCCTGTTCGTCGTTCCACGCGATCACCGGCTTG
>JACCXW010000446.1 GCA_013696785.1 Geodermatophilaceae bacterium
CCTCCGGCCGGTGCGCCGAACCCGTCCCGTTCCCGCGGCCGGCCCGGTGACGTGCCACGCTGCTCGCGTGGCGCGGGGCGATCGCCACCGCCACATCGACCAGCACCCGACCCCCGATCGTGACCCGAACGGCGCACCCGCAGCCTGCCCAGCGCCTCGCAGAAGGCGGCGGTCAACCCGACCCGATCGGCCACCTCACCCAGCAAACTTCCCGACCTTGAGGACGACATCCTCGAGTCCTACGAGGAGCATCACGTGGCCGACGTGTTGATCATGGAGCTGACCGCGCTGTCCCCGGAGCACGAGCGGTTCGACGCCAAGACGACCGTGCTCATCGAGTCCGTCGAGCATCACATCGAAGAAGAGCGAGTGGTTTCCGCAGGTTCGGGCGGGCCTCGGACGTAAGCAGCTGTCCGAAATGGGCGAGCGGATGCTCGAGATGAAGAAGACCGCGCCGCGCAGTCCGGCGCAGCCCAGTGCCCTGAAGAAAACCGTCGACGCCGTCCTCGCCTGAGCCCTTGGCACGCGCCGGGCGGCGTGCCTAGATGGGAGCACCCCAACCCGAGGAGTGCTCATGACCATCGACTTCACCCTGAGCGACGCCCAGCAAGAGTTGCAGAAGAACGCGCAAGGCTTCGCCGAGGGCGTGCTGCGTCCGGTCGCCGAGCAGATCGACCGGGCGCCCGATGGCTGGGAGGCCTTCCTGGCCGGCCGCGAGGCCTATCGCGCGATGGCCAAGGCCGGGTTCACCGCATCGTTTATCCCCACCGAGTATGGCGGGGGTGGCTTCTCGATGCTCGACTTCGCCATCGCCGCGGAGGAACTCAGCCGGGTCGACATCAGCGTGCCGACGACCCTGCTGGCCTCCGGGCTCGGCCTGCAGCCGGTCATCCAGCACGGGACACATGAGCAGAAGGAACGCTTCCTGCGGCCCTTCGTGGAGGACGCTGAAGGAGATCTGCTCGCCTCGTACGCGTTCACCGATGTCGCCGGCGGCGCCAACTTCGACTCCACAGACCCGTCGGCCGGCATCCAGACGATGGCCTACCACGACGGCGACGAGTGGGTCATCACGGGGGAGAAGCACTACACGACGAACGGCACCGGCTGGGGCCGGAAGGGGTGCCAGCTGTACACGGTCGTGTGCCGGACGGACCCGGCTGCGGGCGCCGACGAGTCGTTGGCCGTGATCGTCGTTCCGGGCGACGTCCGCGGGATCACCGTCGTCGACGTCTACGACAAAATCGGCAACCGCGGCGTGGTGACGCCCCGCGTTCACTTCGACGGCGTACGGGTTCCGGCCGACAACCTCATCGGGCAACCGGGCGAGCAGGGCAAGCGCATCGTCTCCGGCGCCTTCAGCTGGACCGCGGCGCTGATCGGCTCGGCCTGTGTGGGCACGATGCGGGCCGCCTTCGAGTACGCACTCGACTTCGCCCGTACCGAGAAGCGCCTCGGCACCGTTCCGCTCATCGAGCACCAGAACGTCGGCTTCATGCTGGCCGACATCAAGATGCGGATCGAGGCTTGCCGGTATCTGACCTGGAAGGCCTGCCACGACTTCGACCGGACCGGCGGGCTGGCCGAGGAACTGCCGATCATGACGAAGATCTTCTGCTCGGAGACGGCGGTCAGCACGGTCTACGACTGCATGCGCGTAGTCGGCATCGCCAGCTATACCCGCGATCTGGCTCCGTTGGAGCGGCTCATGCGCGACGCGATGGTCTTCCCGTTGTACGACGGCGGCAACATGGGCGTGCGGCGGCGGCAGCTGCACGACATGTTCCGGCAGCCCGGGTACGACTCCATGCTGGCCGCTCGCGGGGATGTGCCGCCGTGGCAACGGTCCGTCCGATGAGCCACCCTGCGGCGATCGTTGTCGATGTGTGGCTATGACCGGGCAAGGTGACCGGGTCGCTGCGTTTCGCCGCATGCACGCATCGGGTTGCTTCGTGATGCCGAACCCGTGGGACGCGGGGACCGCTCGCGCACTGAGCCAGCTCGGCTTCAAGGCGCTCGCGACGACCAGTGCCGGTTTCGCCTGGACGTTGGGTCGCGGGGACGACCTCGTCACCCTCGATGAGACGCTCGAGCATCTTCGCGTCGTCGCGGACGCCGTGGACATCCCGGTGAACGCAGATTTCAAGGGTGGCTTCGCGGTCGATCCGCAGCACGTCAACGTGAACGTGACGCTCGCCGTGGCAACGGGTATCGCCGGGCTTTCTATCGAGGACTCAACGGGGGACACGGAGCAGCCACTTCATGACTTCGATCTGGCGGTAGAGCGTGTTCGAGCGGCACGTGAGGCGATCGATGCGAGCGGCACGGGAGTCCTTCTGACCGGTCGATCCGAAGGGTTCGTCGTGGGACGTCCCGACATCGACGAGACGATCCGGCGGCTACGCGCGTATGCCGAGGCCGGCGCGGACTGCCTATACGCCCCGCGGATCGCAACCGTCGAGCATGTGAAGGCGATCATCGCCGCAGTGTCACCCCGACCGGTGAACCTGCTCATCAACGCTCCGTTCATCACTGTCATCGATGCGGCGGCTCTGGGAGTGCGGCGGATCAGTGTGGGAGGCACGCTCGCGCGCGCCGCCTGGGCTGGATTCCTTAACGCAGCAAACGAAATGGCGGACGCTGGGACGTTCTCGCGGTTCGAACAGTTGCCGGACGTGGAGGCCCTGCTTCACCGTCTCTAGCGCGTCGGTGCGAGCCAGGTGAACGGGCCCGCACGGAGAACCGTCTAGCTGATGTGGTTCCAGGCCCATCCAACTTGCCGCGGGAAGGGCGTCGACTTGTCGACAGTCGGCCGAGCCATGGGATGGCGTCGGTGTACGGCATCACCGCCGGTCGCGGCCGCAAGGCGTCCTGCACCGGACCGTATCCAGAAAGCCGCACACTGGGACCGCACACCCGGTTCTACCGTCGACACCAGCGCCGCCGTCGCCATCTGCCCACTCGGCGAGGAGACCGCATGACCGAGCGAACGGATCGTGGTGTGCGTCGTTGAACGGCGGCCAGGGGGACGCCGGCTGGGTGATCGACGCACCCAGGCGGATTCGACCGATAGTGGACCGGGCGCCGTGAGGGTTGCCGCCCTTCCCTTACCGCTCCTTGCAATCGCCCAGGTGTTGCTAAAGGTTGGCATTCATCCATGAAGAAGGGGTTCGTTGGTCAGGCTGCCCCCCTGGCCGCATTCCGCGAGCCCATCCAGACCCGCAGGCCGACCCGCGGACCAGCTACACGGTGGACTCGAGCGTGTAGGGGACCGTCTGCACCCGGATGTTGCCGTCGACGAAGACGAAGGTGTCGATGCCGTCCATCGCCCGGCTGGCCTCCGCGACCGCGTTCCACTCGATGAACAGGACGTCGCCCTCGAAGATCTGCGTGGGGACGTCCCACTTCGCGTCCGGCAGGTCCGTGAGCATGGCCGTGAAACCCTCCCCTACGCCGGACTTGCCGCGCAGCACGCCGTTCGGCGTGATGAACACGGCGTCCTCGGCATAGTCCGCGACGATCTCGTCCAGGTCTCCCGCGATCAAGGCACCCGCGTGGTGCGCGAAGATCTCCTGCGGCGTACGCGACATGCTGCCTCCCGTGGCGTCGTGAGAGTGGTCTTGTCCGCTTGCTGCCGGAGCCAATGCAGGACTAGGAGGGCGCTGCCGACCGGTTGACGACGACACCGACGTTGCACGGCGACCACGAGGACAGGCGGATGGGGTCCAGCCATCCAAGACACGAGGCGAGCCCCGATTCCTGAGCCGCGACGAGGTCGAACGGCTGGCCGAGGCCGCCGGTGCCGACGGCGACAGCGTCCGCCTGCTCGCCTGCACCGGTCTGCGTTTCGGGGAGATGGCCGGCCTGCGTGTGCGACGCGTCGATTTCCTGCGCCGACGTCTCACCGTGGCCGAGGCCGCGACCGAGGTCGCCGGCCGGATCGAGTACGGCACGCCCAAGACCCACCAGCAACGCACCGTGCCGCGGTCGGCCGAGCTCGTCGAGCCGTTGGCAAGACGCCGGACGAACTGGTGATGACCGCCCCTGGCGGCTCCGTGCTCCGCCTGCGGAACTGGCGCCGGTCACGCAAACAAGAACTGTGGGCCCCTTCTGCCCGTATATTGTGCGATCACTCAGGAGTGCGACCGACGTGACCGTGCCTGCCCCAGACAATGGAATAGTAAAGGCATTCCACGCCCGATTGTATGATGCCAATCGGTCAGCGGTATTCAATCGCGACCTATAGTCTCTTACGAACGCGCCTCACGCAACTTGATCATGGTCTTCACATCTGTGTTTCTTCCGGACCGCTGGGCAATGTAGCGTCCTCCCATCGTGTGATGCGGTTCTGGGAGGTCGCGGTGTGCACCATTACGTCGACGGTTCAAACAGCAATCGACGCAGCCAGAGATATGCGTTGCGAACTAGACCGGGGATATCAGCGAGCTAACCCGACGCACTCGCCGCTGCACTGCCGTAAGAGCCAGTGGCCTTCGGTAGGTTCGGGAATTCGGGCCGGCAATACCTTAGCTAGCTAAGGGGTCGCTCATGAATGCCTCGCTGCGAAACGCGGTTGTCTGCACCACCGCACGGGCTCAAAATGGCGAGATGTTGTCCCGACGCGCGCAGCTGGCCCGGCTCCGCCACGTGGCCGTGGCCGCGCTGAGCCGATATCCACTTGCCGACGGTCGACTCACATTCGTTGCCCATGGCGAGAACACCACATACCGGCACGACGGTGCCGACGGCAGCCACCTTGTCCGCGTGCACCGACCCCAACGGCACGGTCGTGGAGTCGACTCGATGGCGGCCATCGGTTCTGAGATTGCTTGGCTGCAGGCCGTCCGTGCGGACACCGAGCTGGCCGTTCCGGAGCCGGTCGCGGCCCGGGACGGCGCACCAACCGTCAAGGTGGCCGCGGCTGGTGAGGAAAGGGTTTGCTCGGTACTGCGCTGGATGGACGGACGCATCCACGAGTCGTCCGCTCGCCCGGTGCACCTGCGCCGGCTCGGGGAGGCGATGGCCTGCCTGCACGATCAGGCCGACGCATGGACGCCACCGCCCGGGTTCGTGCGCATCCGGTGGGATCACGAGACGTTTTTCGGGAACGCCATGGTGTACGGCGACACCCCGGCCACCGAGTGCTGGGAACTTCTGCCAAGCGCGGTCCGTGCCCGGTTCAAGGAGGTGGAGGCCCGAATGGTGGACATCATCCCGAGCGCTGGCGGCACCGGTATCATCCACGCCGATTTGCATCTTGGCAACGCCCTGTTCGATCGCGGCGCCGTCAAGCTGATCGACTTCGACGATTGCGGCACCGGTCCCCGCCTATACGAGCTGGCGGTCGCCCTCTGGGAGCTGCGGGACAGTCCGGACTACCCGGCGTTCCGGGACGCGCTGCTCGCGGGCTACCGCACCCGGCGAGACGTCGACGTCAGATACCTAGACGACTTCATCGCACTGCGCCAGGTCGCCTTCGACCTCTGGTACACCGGCACCGCTCAGGTCAACTCCGCATTCTCCGTGCACCTCGACAAGGTCCACCGGTGGTCCCTCGCGATGCTCGACCTCGT
>JACCXW010000480.1 GCA_013696785.1 Geodermatophilaceae bacterium
GAGAGGAGGCGGTCGATGTCCGCGCGGGCCGCTGCGGCCGCGTCGGCGACGCCGGGCAGCGCGAGCAGCGGCTGCAGCGGGTCGGCGGTCACTGCGGCACGCTATCTGCCGGACACCGATGGTCCGCCCCAACCCTGAGCGGTCGGCCGTTGAGCGCAGCCCCGTTCCCACTGGACGTGCCTGCCCGAGCAGACGGTGCCGCGCACACCGCCAGCCAATACGGTGGAACGCAGCAACCGACCCGGAGGTAGAGCGATGAGCGACGGTCCAGCCCTGTCCAACCTCAGCACCGAGACCAGGCACTTCGACCCGCCGGCCGAGCTGGCCGAGAACGCCAACGTCACCGAATCGGCGTACGACGAGGCAAAGCAGGACCGGCTGGCGTTCTGGGAGACCCAGGCCCGGCGGTTGGAGTGGGCGAAGGACTGGGACGAGCCGCTGCAGTGGGATCCGCCGTTCGCGAAGTGGTTCGTCGGTGGCGAGATCAACGCCAGCGTCAACTGCGTCGACCGGCACGTCTCGGCCGGCAACGGCGACAAGGTGGCGATCCACTGGGAGGGCGAACCGGGCGACACCCGCGATGTCACGTACGCCGACCTGCAGAAGGAGGTCTGCAAGGCAGCCAACGCGCTGACCGAACTCGGCGTCGCGCAGGGCGACCGGGTGATGATCTACCTGCCGATGATCCCGGAGGCGGCGGTCGCGATGCTCGCCTGCGCCCGCCTCGGCGCACCGCACTCGGTTGTCTTCGGCGGCTTCTCCTCCGACGCTTTACGCAGCCGGATCGACGACACCGGCGCCAAGGTCATGATCACAGCGGACGGCGGCTACCGGCGCGGCAAGCCGTCGGCCCTGAAGCCCGCTGTTGACGAGTCGATCAAGGGCACCGACGTGGAGAAGGTGCTTGTCGTCCGGCGTACCGGCGAGGAGGTCCCGTGGACGGATGACCGCGACGTCTGGTGGCACGAACTCGTCGACGGCCAGTCCGAGACGCACGAGGCGGAGGCCTTCGACAGCGAGAACCCGCTGTTCATCCTGTACACCTCCGGCACGACGGCCAAGCCCAAGGGCATCCTGCACACCACCGGCGGCTACCTGACCCAGGTGGCGTACACCCAGCACGCCGTGTTCGACCTCAAGCCGGAGACCGATGTCTTCTGGTGTACGGCGGACATCGGCTGGGTGACCGGGCACAGCTACATCGTCTACGGCCCGCTCGCCAACGGCGCCACCCAGGTGATGTACGAGGGCACGCCGGACACCCCGCACAAGGGCCGGTTCTGGGAGATCGTGCAGAAGTACGGCGTGACCGTCATGTACACCGCGCCGACGACGATCCGGACGTTCATGAAGTGGGGCGACGACATCCCCGACAAGTTCGATCTGTCGAGCCTGCGGCTGCTGGGCAGCGTCGGCGAGCCGATCAACCCCGAAGCCTGGATGTGGTACCGCGAGCACGTCGGTCACGACAAGGCGCCCATCGTGGACACCTGGCGGCAGACCGAGACCGGGGCGATCATGGTCAGCCCGCTGCCCGGGGTCACCAGCACGAAGCCGGGCTCGGCGCAGGTGGCGCTGCCCGGCATATCGGTGGACGTGGTCGACGAGTCCGGCCAGCCGGTCGGCAACGGCGAGGGCGGCTACCTGGTCATCAGCGAGCCGTGGCCGTCGATGCTGCGCACGATCTGGGGTGACGACGAGCGGTACAAGGAGACGTACTGGGCCCGCTTCAGCGACATGTACTTCGCCGGTGACGGTGCCAAGAAGGACGACGACGGCGACCTGTGGCTGCTCGGTCGCGTGGACGACGTCATGAACATCTCCGGCCACCGGATCTCGACCACCGAAGTGGAATCGGCGCTGGTCAGCCATCCCAAGGTCGCCGAGGCCGCCGTCGTCGGCGCCTCCGACCCGACCACCGGCCAGGCGATCGTCGCGTTCGTCATCCTGCGCGGTTCGGCCAGCGAGGCAGCCGAGGACGACCCTGATGCCGGTGAGGCGCTGATCCAGGAACTGCGCCAGCACGTCAGCAAGGAGATCGGCCCGATCGCCAAGCCCCGTCAGGTGATGCTCGTGCCTGAGCTGCCCAAGACCCGTTCGGGCAAGATCATGCGGCGGCTGCTCAAGGACGTGGCCGAGAAGCGTGAGCTCGGCGATGTCACCACGCTGAACGACTCCACCGTGATGGATGCGATCGGCGACAAGGTCGCGGCGGGGTCCTCACAGGAGGATTAGACGCCGCCTACCGGGCGGAGGGCGCCAACGGGGAACGGCCGCGGCTTACGGGGCGCGGAACGGGCCTCGGATCGCGAAGACATGCCCGGGTGTCTGCACGTTGGCGAACAGCGTCCGCCGATCCGGGGAGAAGTTCGGACCGGTGAACTCGGAGTCGCCCTCGATCTCGTTGCGGGCGAAGAAGAAGGACTTGCCCTGCTTCCCGGCGCCGACGAGGTGCTGCTTGCCCTCGCCGTCCTCGGCCAGGATCACCCCGCCGTACGGCGACACCGTGATGTTGTCCGGGCCGTCGGGGTCGTTGTTCTGGTTCGGCGTGTAGGCGAAAATGAGCCTGAGCTCGAGGGTCTGCTTCAGCGGGTTGAGCAGCCAGACCTGGCCGTCGTGACGCCGGGCGCTGCCGTCCTCGAAGCGGGCGTAGGACGCCACGATGTGGGCACCACCCTCGCCCCACCAGGCCCCTTCGAACTTGCGGCTGCGGGTGATCGGCCCGCCTGGAGTGCCGGTCACGTCGTCGTAGTCGAACTGCAGCCGGGTCGAGGTCGTGGTCGCGTCGCGGTCATCGACCTCGACCCACTTCGTGTAGAAGGTGGTCCCTACCCGGCTCGCGACGGACAGGTCGGTGACCACGTCGCCCGCGCGGGTGTAGGCACGCATCGCCTCGAGCTTGCCGTCCGTCGGGCCGAGCTCGCGAAGCGAGCCTCGGCCCAGCGGCAGCGCAGACCGTGGCGGGGTGAACCGGTAGAGCAGTCCGAGCGGCCCACTCGCGTCCTCGGTGAGGTAGAGGACACCCTCGTTCGGGTCCACCGCCACCGCCTCGTGCGGATAGCGGCCCAGTGCCTTGATCGGCTGCGGATCCTGGTTGTTGTCCGGGTACTGCGGGTCGACCTCGAAGACATACCCGTGCCGCTTCTGCAGCGGGTTGTCAGGGCCGGGGACATCCTCGGTCTCCTCGCAGGTGAGCCACGTGTGCCACGGCGTCGGCCCGCCCGCGCAGTTGTTCTCCGTTCCGGCCAGGCTCACGTACTCCCGCACGCGGTTGCCCTCGGAGTCGACCTCGATGTTGGTCGTTCCTCCGAACGAGCCCCGGTCGTACACGAGACCGGCAAGATGGGGGACCGGCGCGGCGTCGTCGTCGTATGCCACCTCATGGTTGTTGACCAGGACGACGCCGTCGCCGCCGCGACGGGAGAAGCTGGCCGTGCCGTCGGGCGCGCCCGGCGTCGGCTCACCGCTGTCGAGGAGCGTGACGCCCTCCTGCGCGACGACGGTGTAGCTGAAGCCGGGCGGCAACGACAGGAGCCCGTCGGCGTCGGCGACGAGCGGCCCGTAGCCGGCGGCCTCGACGTCGGCGCTCGCTGACGCGGCCGATCCGAAGATGCCGTCGATGGTGCCGGCCAGGGTGACGCCGAGCCCGGTCGCCGCCGATCGGTTGAGGAAGGAACGGCGGGACAGGGCGGGGCGGGGTGACGAGTCGACCATGATCACGCTCTCTCTGAGACTGGGCAGTGGCTTCGACCCTGCTGGCCGTAGATGATGCGGGGGCCACGCCCGCCTGAACAGCTGGTGACGCCGGATTGACATCCCGAGCCGCGACGGCGCCGTACGGTGCAGCAATGGCCGGTACGCCGGACGTCCTCACCTCACCGCCGGCTTCCCCCCGGCGTCGACTGCTGGTGCTCGGTCTGGTGCTGGCCGTTGCCGCTGCCGGGTTGGTGGTCGTTCTCGTCGGCGGGGGGACCGACGGGGAGCAGGCCGCACCGCCAGCCGCCAGCACCTCGGCGCCGCCGCTGGGTCGGCCCCGAGCGACCAGCACCACGATCGAGCCCGCGGATCGGATCACGGGGTCGCTGCCCCCACCCGCCGGGATCCCCATCGGCACCGCAGCCATCGAGGCGGCGAGAGCGGTCGCCGACAGCTTCTGCGACCGGATCAGCTCCTGGCAGCTCACGATCGACGGGGAGGACGGTGAGTACCTGAACGTCGTGGTGCTGCTGCGTCCCTCTGGCCCGGCGTACCCGGACGTGGCACTGCGGATCGAGCTGACCTGGGACACCGATCACTACAACTGGGCCGGGTCGCGATCAGAGCTGGAGTCCTGCCCCTGACTACGCCGCCTGCCCACGACCGCCGTTGGTAGCGTGCGGGGATGGGAGTCAACCTGGTCAAGGGCGGCAACATCTCGCTGACGAAGCAGGCGGGCGAGGCGGGTTTGTCGGTCGTGGTCGTCGGCCTCGGCTGGGACCTCAGAAGTACGACGGGGCAGGACTTCGACCTGGACTCGAGCGCCATCGCCTGTGACGGCGAGGGTCGCGCCGTCAGTGACAAGCACTTCGTCTTCTACGGCAACCTCGCCACACCTGACGGGTCGATCCGGCATTCCGGTGACAACCTGACCGGGGCCGGCGAGGGGGACGACGAGCAGATCACTGTCGACCTGTCCGCACAGACCCCCCAGACCGAGCGGATCGCTTTCCCCGTCTCCATCTACGACGCCGACACCCGCAACCAGAATTTCGGTCAGGTCCGCAACGCCTTCATCCGCGTGGTCAACGCCGCCGACGGCACGGAGCTCGCGCGCTACGACCTCACCGAGGACGCCTCCGTCGAGACCGCGATGATCTTCGGCGAGCTGTACCGCAACGCCGCGGAATGGAAGTTCCGCGCCACCGGTCAGGGTTATGCCTCCGGGCTCCGCGGCATCGCGCAGGACTTCGGGCTCAACGTCTGAGTCCGTGATCGGGGACGGCGACGGCTGGGTCACCTGTGCGCGCGGGCATCGGCATTGGGGCCGGTACGGCGCCGCCGGGCTCCTGATCCGGACCGAGGGGGCGGTCGTCCTGCAGCACCGGGCGCCGTGGAGTCATCACGGCGGTACCTGGGGGGTGCCCGGCGGCGCCCGCGACAGCCACGAAACGGTGGCTGCGGCGGCGTTGCGCGAGGCCGCCGAGGAGGCAGGCATCGACGCGGACTCGGTGCGGATCACCGGCGTACACACCGACGACCACGGCGGGTGGAGCTACGCGACCGTGCTGGCCGAACCGTCTCGGCAGGTGGTGACCCCGGCCAGCACCAGTGCCGAGAGTGTCGAGGTCGGCTGGCAGCCGGTTGAGACGGTCGACCAACTGCCGCTGCACCCCGGATTCGCTCTCACCTGGGCGACGCTGCGCGCCGCCTACCCGCCGCCGGAGCTGGTCGTCGACGCCGCGAACGTCGTTGGGTCCCGCCCGGACGGCTGGTGGCACCAGCGTCTTTCCGCTGCACAGCGGCTCCATGGCCAACTGGCGGTTTTCGCAGAATCCGGTCTAGAACCTGGGTCCTGGCCGCAGCCCATCCGGGTCGTCGGGCTGAGTTGGCTCTACCCTCGCACCACCATGGTGGTGGAGGGCGAGGCAAGCCGACTGTCCGTGCCGCAATCCCCATCGCTTCGAGTTGTGGCAGCCGACGGCTCAGGGGACGACGCGATCGTCGACGTCGTACGGGAGCATCCGCACGCCGTCGTGGTGACCGCCGACCGGGAGCTGCGTCAGCGGGTCGGTGCCCTCGGCGCCGACGTCATCGGCCCGCGCTGGTTCCTGAACCTCATCACTGACTGACCGACGCCGGGGTCGTGCTGTCAGCCGAGCTGGAACGGGTCGCGTGTCCCACCGGTGAGCTCCAGCCAGACCGACTTGACCTCGGTGTACTCGTGCAGCGCGTCGATGCCGTTCTCCCGGCCGACACCGCTGGCCCCGAAGCCGCCGAAGGGGACGTTTGGAGCGACCACCCGGTAGGCGTTGATCCAAACGGTGCCGGCCCGCAGCTTGGCCGCCATCCGGTGGGCCCGGTGGACGTCCTTCGTCCAGATCGAGCCGGCCAGACCGTACGGCGTGTCGTTGGCGAGCTTGAGCGCCTCATCCTCGGTGCGGAAGGTGTACGCCGACAGCACGGGGCCGAAGACCTCCTCGCGTACGACGGTCATGTCCGTGGTGACGTGCGTCAGGACAGTGGGCTGGACGAACAGGCCGCCCTGCGCTTCGGCCGGCCCGCCGCCGGTGGCGACCACCGCGCCCTCGCGTGCAGCCTGCTCCAGATACCCGAGCACCTTGTCGTACTGCGGGCGGTTGGCCACCGGGCCCATCTCGGTCTCGGGATCGTTGGGATCCCCGAGCTTGATGGTCTTGGTGCGCTCGACAACAAGCCGGATCAGTTCCTCGTGCACGCTCTCGTGCACGATCAGCCGCGAGCCGGCCATGCAGGTCTGGCCCGTGGCGGCGAACACTCCGGCGATGACGCCGTTTGCGGCGGCCGCGAGATCGGCGTCGGCGAACACCACCTGCGGGGACTTGCCGCCCAGTTCCAGCGTGACACGGTTGAGGTTCGCTCCGGCTGCGGCGGCGACCCGCGCCCCGGTCGCCGACGAACCGGTGAACGCCACCTTGTCGACCCCTCGGTGGCCGGCAAGGTGCTCGCCCACCGACCGGTCCCAGCCGGTCACCACGTTGAACACGCCGTCGGGGAATCCGGCCTGCGCCACGATCTCGGCGAAAGCCAACGTGGAGGCCGGCGAGTGCTCCGACGGCTTGACCACCACTGCGCAACCGGCGGCGAGCGCGGTGGCCAGCTTGAACGTCAGGAGCAGCAGTGGTGAGTTCCACGGTGTGATGCAGGCGACGACGCCGACCGGCTCGCGCCGCGTGTAGACGAAGAAGTTGGGCCGGTCCGACGGGATGGCCCGGCCTTCGAGCTTGTCCGCCAGGCCGGAGAAGTACAGGTACCACTGGGGCAGGTAGTTGAGCTGCCCGATCATCTCCCGGTAGAGCTTGCCGGAGTCCCGGACCTCGAGCCGGGCCAGTTCCTCGGCGTTCGCTTCGATCAGTTCGGCGAGGCGGCGCAAGAGCGCCGCGCGCTTGAAACCGCTCTGCTGGCCCCATTCCCCGTCCAACGCGGCCCTCGCCGCAGCGACCGCATGGTCGACGTCCTCCGGCCCGCCGTCGGGGATGAGCGCCCACGGCTTGCCGCTGAAGGGATCTTGCGACTCGAAGGTGCGCCCTGATGCCGCATCGACCGCGCGCCCGCCGATGTGCATCCGGAACCGCTGCAGGTCCGTTGTTGTTGTCGTGGGAGTCATGACGCCCAGGCTTCATCACGATCTGGTGACGGTGCAACCGGTCGAGAGCCACCGGCGTGTTCCTCGCACGACATCGACAACGGTGTCGAACGACCCAGGAAGGGGTCATGCGATGAAGACCTGGCTCAAGTGCATTGCGGTCACCGCAACCGTCGCCGCGATCGCGGTCGTGGCCCCGTACACCGCGCAGGCGGCGCCGTACTGCGGGATCACCTGGGGCTCTCTCGAGAAGAGCGCCGGCACGCTGTCCGACGATCCGCTCTTCGACGTACGCGCCGGTCGGCACGGCTGCTACGACCGGCTGGTCATGGACTTCGACGGTTCGGCCGCGGGCTACACCGTGCGCTACGTCTCCTCCGTGCCGGCGCAGGGCTCGGGCAACGCCATCCCGCTGCGCGGGGGAGCATTCCTGGAGATCGCCCTGAAGGCACCGGCGTACGACCCGGCCACCGGTACGCCGACGTACACGCCGGCCAACCCGAAGGAGCTCGTGAACGTCTCCGGCTGGGCGACATTCCGGCAGGCCTCCTGGGGCGGCAGCTTCGAGGGCTACACGACCATCGGCCTCGGCGTTCGCGCCCGGCTACCTTTCCGGGTGTTCACCCTGGCCGGCCCGGGTGACGGATCCCGGTTGGTGATCGACGTCGCGCATCAGTGGTGACCGGCTAACGTCGAGCGGGCGGTCCGGTACGCCGGGCCGCCCGTTTCACCGTCTTGAGCGAGGGGAACGTCTGTGTCTGACCAGCAGACGACGATCGACGTGGAGCAACGCGGACGTACAGCCTCATCTGCAAGCGCGGCCGCGCTCGGGTCACCGGAGCCGTCGCTGAACGCGGTTGCCTCGGTCCACCACACCTGAGGCACAGTCACGCCTCGGTAGGCTGCGCTGGACCGCAGCCAGCCCGCACGTCACGATATGCGCAACGGACCCGAACGGACTGGAGAGCACGTGGCAACCATGAGCCCCGAGTACGCGCCTCGGCAGGGCCTGCCGCCGAGCCAACCGCCGGTACCGCTGACGAAGCCCGCGGAGTGGACACCCGACCCCGCTGCGGCCCAGCCGTCACTCGGCGAACTCGTCAAGGACGCCAGCACGCACCTCTCGACGCTGGTCCGCGGCGAGATCGAACTGGCCAAGACCGAGGTCACCACAGCTGCCAAGAAGGGCGCTCTGGGCGCAGCGTTCTTCGGAGCTGCAGCGCTCGTCCTCGTCTTCTCCCTCGTGTTCCTACTCATCTCACTCGCCGAAGGGCTGGTCCAGCTCGGGCTCTACCGCTGGCTGGCCTATCTGATCGTGTGGCTGCTCCTCGTCCTCATCGCTGTATTCGCAGTCCTGCTCGGCATCCGCGCCGTCAAGAAGGTGCGCAAGCCCGAGCGGACGATCGAGACGCTCAAGGACAGCAAGCAGCTGCTGCAGCGCGGCCCCACCCCGTAGCCACGGTGCCCGATGCGAACAGCGTGCTGCTCGCCGGGCCGTGGAGCCACCGCGACTACTCCGCGAACGGCGTTCGGCTGCACGTCGCCGAGGCCGGTGCGGGACCGCTGCTCCTCCTGCTGCACGGTTTTCCGCAGTTCTGGTGGTGCTGGCGGCACCAGCTCACCGCCCTGAGCGAACGGGGGTTCCGCGTTGTCGCCCCGGACCTGCGGGGGTACGGCGCCAGCGACAAACCACCACGGGGCTACGACGCCGCGACCAGCGCCGCCGATGTCGCCGGGCTGGTCCGGTCACTTGGCGAGCGGGACGCGCTGATCGTCGGCCACGGCTGGGGCGGGCTGCTGGCCTGGTCCGTGGGGGCGCTGCATCCTCGGGTGGTGCGCAAGCTCGCGGTACTGAGCATGCCGCACCCGCGCCGGCTCCGGGCCGCCTCGTTCGGGAGCTGGCGGCAGTTCCGCGCAGCCGGGCCGATGCTCGGTTTCCAGCTGCCGAGGTACCCCGAGCGCAGGCTCACCGACAACGACGGCGCCTACGTTGCGGAGCTGATGCGGACCTGGGCGGGACCGGCCTGGCGTGACACCACGGACTTCGACGCCGCGGTCGCCCGCTACCGCGACGCCATCCAGATCCCGCAGGCGGCGTACGGCTCCCTGGAGTACTACCGCTGGGCGCTGCGCTCGCTCCCGCGCGCGGACGGTCGGCGCTACATCCGGGCGATGGCCGCGCCGGTCACCGCGCCCACGCTGCATCTGCACGGTGCCGAGGACCTATTCCTGCTGCCGACGACGGCGGCCGGATCCGGCCGGTACGTCGCGGCGGCGTACCGGTGGCGGCTGCTGGACGGGGTCGGGCACTTCCCGCACGAGGAGGCGCCCGAGCAGGTCACCGCCGAGCTGCTCGCCTGGGCGGGCGCGCCCACCTGAGGGCTACTCGCAGTCGCCCGTGCCCACCCCCTGCCGCGCGGCCACTCCTACGTCGGCGGCCTGGCTGACCGCCTCCGCTGTCAGGGCATAGCCGGTGCTGGGATCGTCCACGGCCGATGCAAAGACGACGCCCAGGACAGTGCCGTCGGTGTCGAGCAGCGGCCCGCCGGAGTTCCCGGCACGGACCTCACCGCGCAGTGAGTAGACCTCGCGCTCGACCGTCGTCGTGTCGCGGAAGTCGGGACCGGCGATGAGGGCGCGGTCGCGGATCCGGGCAGCCCCGACGTACAGCGGTCCCCCGCCGGGGTAGCCGGTGATGATCGCGTCGTCCCCGGTCTCCACCGCGACGGTGGCGAAGGCGAGCGGCGTCACGTCCAGATCCGGAACGGCGAGGATGGCGACGTCGAGCAGCTCGTCCACGAACACGGGGGTCGCGTCGAGCTCCTGCCCGGACACACTCACCTGCGGCTCCCGCACGCCGGCGAGCACGTGCGCGTTGGTCATCACCCGGTCCTCGGCGTACACGAAGCCGCTCCCGTCGACCCGCCGCGAGCAGTCCGGCGCCACCCCGGTGACCTTCACGACGGCCTCACTCGCAGCCACGACGATGGGGTCGTCGACGAGATCCGGGTCCGGCGTGGGGACGTCCATCACGATCGTCGGCGTCAGCGGATCCAGTACGTCGGGCAGCCCGCGCCGGTCGATCAGCTCGCGCAACGAGTCGTACAGGGATCGCACCGGCGACGGCACGGACTGGTCGACGGCGCCCACCAGGGTCGACTCGCGAACCTCGCGGGCGAGATTGGGGAACGCCGAGCTGGCCAGCGGCGTCGCGATCATCCACGCGACGAGCAGGACCGCGAGGGCTGAGACCACCGCACCGAGTACGGCGTCGGCGTGTCGCGCCGGCCGCCACGTCAGCCGCTGCCGAAGCCGCTGACCGACCCATACGGCGCCGATCTGGCCCAGGAACGCGACGCCGAGGACCACCAGCAGGGCCAGGAAGACCTGCGCGAACAGCGACGTGCTCACCGCGTTCGCCACCGGTCCGGCGAGTTGACTGCCGAGCACCGCCCCACCGAAAAAGCCGAAGAAGGAGGCGACGGACAGGATCAGCCCCTGGCGGAAGCCGTTGGCGGCGAACAGCAGCGCCAGTACGACGATCAGCAGATCGATCACCGGCTCATCCCGCCCGACCCCGTCCGCTGGGCACCCGGGTGCCTTGCGCTCACGTTCCCACGACCATGGTGCCGCGCTGGCCGAGCTGTTCGTGGAAGGTGCAGATGAACTCGTACTCCCCCGGCGTACTCACGGTGAACTCGATCGTCTCGCTCTCCTCCGAGCGCACGACCGGGATCTCCTCCTCTGGGCCGCCCTCCTCGAAACGGAGGTTGTGCACGGTCCCGGACGGGTTCTCCAGGGTCAGCCGGACCGGGCCGGGTACGACGGTGAAACGGGCCGGGATGTACCGGAAGTTGTCCTGCGTAACCAGCGTGACGGCCTGCACGCCGTCGGGTCCGGCGGTGACGGTGACGTCGCCCGACTGCGGCGCGTCGGCCGCGCTCGGTGGGTTGTCGGCACCGCAGCCGGTGATCACCCAGGCCGCCAGCACCGCCGCAGCCAGCCGGGCGCGAGTCACCCGCGGGTCCCGGATCTCATGGACAGGGCCAGGACGTCGGCCGGCAGTTCGCGGACGTCGGTGGTGTCCCAGGGGCGGGTCCAGCCGCCCAGCGTGAGCACCCGGTCGAGCAGGCCGGCCGTGAACCCCCACACGAGCATGTCCCGCACGGCGAAGGACGGGCCGACGTAGCCGGACGGGTGCCGCGAGCGGAACCGGTTCGCCGGGTCGACCAGCTCGATGATCGGGACCCTGGCCACGCTGGCCACCTCGGCCGGGTCGACGACGCCCACCTCCGACGGCGTGTGCCACCAGCCGATCACCGGCGTGACCAGGTACCCCGATGGCGACAGGTACAACGCGGGCAGCTCGGCCAGCACCGTCACGCCCTCAGCACGCACGCCGACCTCCTCGGCGGCCTCGCGCAACGCCGTACCGGCCGGTCCGTCGTCGCCCGGATCGGCCGCGCCGCCGGGAAACGCCGGCTGTCCGGCGTGATTGCGCAGGGCAGCCGAACGCTGCATCAGCAGCACGTCCGGCCCGTTCTCCCCCTCCCCGAGAAGGATCAGTACGGCGGAGTCCCTGCCGCCATCAGCCGGTTGGGGGACGCGGGGCAGCTGCTCCGCGCCCACAGATCCGACCGCCGAGCGAAGCGGCTCCAGCCACGCCGGCAGCTGTGAGCTCATTCCGGCACGTCCACGCCCAGATGCTCGCCGATCAGCGCCCGAAGCTCCTCGTATGTCTCGATCGGCCCGATCTGGCGGTGCGCGATCGTCCCGTCCGCACGCAGGAAGAACGTGACGGGCAGCCCGTTGAGGCCCTGGTCGGAAAGCAGCTCGCCGGTCCGGTCGACCGCGCTCGGGAAGCGCAGGTCGGTCTCGGAAGCGAACGTCACGGCGCTCAGCACGGTGTCTTTCTCGACGAGCCCGGTCACGCCGACCTCGTCGCCCGCCTCGGCGTACAGCCGCTCGAACAACGGCAACTCGTCCCGGCACGGTTCGCACCATGGTGCCCAGAGGTTGAGAACCGTGGGTACGCCTGGAGCTCGGCCGAGCATCATCTCCCCCGGACCGCTCAGACACGGAAAGCTCAGATTCGGCAGGACGTTCTCGCCGGTGGCCGGGGGCCGGGGGCCCGGACAGGTGGCCAGCTGCGTTGTGATGATCGCGGCATCGTCCGTCGGAGCCTCGGCCTCGGGGTCGGCATCGGCGCTGCAACCTTGGACCAGGAGCAGGAGGGTGACGGCGAGCAGCGCGCGCCTCATCCGGCGTCCTCTGCAACATCCTCGGCGACCTGCGCCGGCGTCTTGACCAGCTTCCGTGCTTTGACCGGATCCGTCGGGCCGATGCCGAACGACGGGCACCACTGCGCAATCCCACAGGCGCCGCACGCCGGCGTCCGCGCGTGGCAGACCCGGCGGCCGTGGAAGATCACCCGGTGCGACAGCATCGTCCACTCACGCTTGGGGATCAGGGCGCCGACGCTGTGCTCCACCTTGACCGGATCAGTCTGCTCCGTCCACCCGAAACGGCGCACCAAGCGCCCGACGTGGGTGTCGACGGTGACGCCTGGAACGCCGAAGGCGTCGCCGAGGATGACGTTGGCGGTCTTGCGGCCGACCCCCGGCAACTCCACGAGTTCCTTCATCCGGCCCGGTACGACGCCGTCGTAGCGCTCCACCAGCGTTTGGCCGAGCTTCATCAGGGAATCGGTCTTGTTGCGGAAGAAGCCGGTCGGTTTCAGCAGCGTCTCGAGTGCTTCGCGGTCCGCCGCGGCGTAGTCGGCGGCGCTGGGGTAGCGCCGGAAGAGCTCGGGAGTGACCTCGTTGACCTTCTTGTCCGTCGTCTGGGCGGACAGGATGGTTGCCACTGTCAGCTCCAGCGGCGTGCTGAAGTCCAACTCGCAGTGGGCGTCGGGGTAGAGCGCTGTCAGTTCCCGATTGATCCGGCGGGCGCGGCGTGTCAGCGCAAGCGGACTCTCGGGCTTCGCCGTACGCCGGGCCGTCACAAAGGGAGGGTACGTCGGGGCGCTGACACCGGCCCGAGGCGGCGACACGGGGGCGGGTCGGGCACTTCCGGCGGCAACTGTGGCCTGATCTGCGAGACTTGCCCCATCATGATCGGTTTGCTCGTGGTGTTCTTCCCGCTGGCACTGCTCGCCTTCATGCTGTTCATGGAGCGAGTGGAGGCGCCGCTGCGGACGGACGCGGTCGAAGGTCAGGTCGAGGACTTCCTCGACCATGCCCGCCCGGCCGAGGTCGACACCCTGGTCCGCTTCGGCATCCGGCGTGCGGTGGAAGCTCTGCGGAACCGGCGGCGGTTGTCGCGGCGAGTTCCAGTCGAATCGAAGCCCAAGGGATCCTGACGGGTGGGTGGCTCCTAGAATCCGCTCAGTGCAACAGAACAGCTCAGCGCAACAGAACAGCTCGGCGCGAACGCAACAGGAGGTCTGGGCATGGACGAGGTGTTGGCCCGGTCCGGCCTGTTCCAGGGCGTTGCCCCGGCGGCGGCGGAGGCCGCGGCGGAGGCCTTCGAGCCGGTGGAGTTCGCCAGGGGCAGCACGATCTTCCACGAGGGTGACTCGGGAGACAGCCTGTACATCGTGCTCGCCGGCAAGGTGAAGATCGGGCGCAAGGCGAATGACGGCAGGGAGAACATGCTCGCCGTGATGGGTCCGAGCGACCAGTTCGGCGAGCTGTCCCTGTTCGATCCCGGACCCCGTACAGCCACCGCGACCGCGCTCACCGACGTACGCCTGGCCCGGATGCACAAGACCGCGTTGCGGCCGTGGATCACCGAGCACCCGGAGATCGCCGAGCAACTTCTGCGGGTGCTCGCCCGCCGGCTTCGGCGTACGAACAACATCGTCGCGGACCTGATCTTCACTGATGTCCCCGGGCGGGTCGCCAAGGCGCTGCTGCAGCTGGCGAGCCGATTCGGTACGACGGAGGGCCAGCACATCCGGGTCACCCACGACCTGACCCAGGAGGAACTGGCGCAACTCGTCGGCGCCTCCCGGGAGACGGTGAACAAGGCACTGGCCGACTTCGTGCACCGCAACTGGCTGCGGTTGGAGGGCAAGACGGTCGTCATCCTCGACCATGAACGATTAGCTCGCAGAGCTCGCTGAGCGGCTGGCCCGCCGCGCCCGCCGACTACGGCGGCGACCCGGTGGCGGGCTACGACAGGACCAGCGCGGCGATCGCGGCGAAAATCACAGCGGGGGTGAGCAGGACGCCTGTCAGCGCGAAGGATCGCAGTGACACTGTCACGTTGCCGGCGCGGCAACGCTCCAGCCAGAGCAGCGTCGCCAGTGAGCCCCAGATCGAGATGAGCGGCCCGGTGTTGACGCCGATGAGCACCGCGAGCAGCCGCTCCGATGAGCCGTCGGCGACAGGTTCCAGGGCAAGGTAGGCGGGCAAGTTGTTCACGGCGTTGGCGCCTGCCGCCCCCGCCGCGGCCAGCCGCAACAGGTCTGCGAAGCCGGAGCCGGTGCCCGCCGCCGATGTCAGGGCGTCAGTCAGGCCGTGCCGCAGCGCGCCTTCGACGATCAGGAACAGGCCGCAGACGACGAGCACCAACCGCCACGGAAATATTGCCCATCGCAGCTGATCGCGGCGACGCACCGCGAACGCCACGGCTGTGATGGCGGCGCACGCGACCGCCGCGACGCTGACATTGACCCCGCCGAGGATCAGTAAGGCGAACACGATGACCGCGCCGGCGCTGGTCCAGAACAGCGCACGATCGGCGATGAGCAGAGACGGGGGAAGCTGGTAGCGCCCGCGCAGCCGGCTCTGGTGCAGAGCCAGGAGCACCGCCGTTGTCACCACCACGGCAGCCAGCGCGGCTGCCCACGTGCGCGCCACGAACTGCGCGGGGCTCAGTGCAAGCTGCTGGCCGGCCAGCAGGTTGGTCAGGTTCGACACCGGCAGCAGCAGGCTGGCGGTGTTGGCCAGCCACACGGTCGCCATCGCAAACGGCAGCGGGTGCAACCCGAGTTGAGCGCACATTGACAGGACCACCGGAGTCAACAGCACAGCGGTGGTGTCCAGGCTCAGCAGAACGGTGGTCACTGTCGCGATGACGACCACGAGTAGGAACAGCAGCCAGATGCGTCCGCGGGCCAGCTGCGCGGCCAGTCTGGCAGTGACGTCGAAGACACCCGCGGCGTCGCAGAGCTCGGCGAGCAGAGTCACCGCGACGAGGAACACGAGCACCGGCGCGGCTCGGCCG
>JACCXW010000478.1 GCA_013696785.1 Geodermatophilaceae bacterium
CTGAGAATGAGCGTGCGACGGTTCTGCGGGTTCTCGCGCCGATCCAGCAGTCCTGCGGCCACCAGCTTGTCGCAGGCCCGGGTCGCGTTGGACGGGTGGACCCCTAACGCTTCGGCGAGTTCGGCAGCGCGCATGGCGCCACGACCGGCCAGGATCACCAGCGTGCGCATCTGAATCGGCGAGACCACCTCGTCGACGCCGTCCATCGATTGGGCGCTGACCGCCACGAGCACTCTCGAGGCGGCCATGACCGCGTCTACTTGCGCATCGAAGGCCGGATCTGCTGCTCGTTTGATGGCCACGCCGACAGTGTCTCAAAGGTGTGCGTTGACGCAAGTATTGCGAGGGACGATTCGGACGCCCCATTCGGCTACTGCGGCCTCACCAGGGTGCAGGGTGCGTACCCGGTCGCCGGTCTGGAACGCGTTCGGCGGACACGTCATGGGCTCGACACCGAGCCCCCGCCGCCGCCGCGCCGGGGTGAGGGTGTCCGCGGTGTATAGCTCTACGAGTGAGTAGGAGCGGTCCACCCACAGCTCTGCCGTCCAGGTGTCCGGTCGGTGCAGGCGTACCCAGGCCCGGCCCTGCGGGTCCCGGTCCAGGTCGGTGAACGCATCGTCGATCCGCAGACTGCCGAGTCGCCGAGGCTGGCGGAAATCGAACTCCGTGCCTGCCACAGCGTCGATGCCCACCGGCAGTTGACGGTCGGGGTCGGTGCGGATACGGGTCCCGGCAGCCACCTCCAACAGGCATTCGTCGATCAGAGCGTCTCCTGGCGAAAGGTAGGGATGCTGCCCGCAGCCGTAGGGACACGGCGCATCGCCGACGTTGGTCGCAGTTGTCCGGACACTCAGGCCGTTGCTGTCCAGGCCGTACTCCACCTCGACATCGAGGGTGAAGGGGTATCCCTGTCGCGGGTGCGCGCGGATGGCCAGGGCGATCCGGTCCGGGGCTCGCCGCACCGGACGCCAGGCGCTCCACCGCAGGAACCCGTGGATGGCGTTGCTCTTCTCGGGTTCGGTCAACGCAACCCGGTAGTCGACACCGGCGAAGCGGTACCGCCCGTCACCCAGCCGGTTGGGCCACGGGACAAGCGGGGCACCGTGTGCCCCGTCGCACATTGCCGTCAGCGGATAGTCCTGTAGCACCGCCCGCCCTGCGTGGGTGTAGGCGCGCACCCCGCCACCGACCTCCACGATCGTCGCCTGTTGGTCGCCCGAGACGAGTTCGAACTGCTCACCCGACGGTGCCGTGCTCATCTGAGGTGGCCAGCGCTCCGCGACCGCCGTAGGGCGACGAGGACGACGACCAATGCTGCGATGATTCGCCGCCCTGCGCCCGCCGCCTGGCCGCTTTGGGCTGCGGTCGGCGTCGTCGTGCCTACCGGCGACCACTCCCGGTCCCGGGTGTTTCGGCGCACCTCAGCGGTGGAGGCACCCGCGCCCCGCCCCCGCATCAGCTGGTCGCGAGCTCGCTGCAGTGCCCGATCTGCCGGTCCGCTATGTCCAGTCACGTGATCGAGTCTGACCCGACCAGTGCGATACCGCAAGTGTTGCGGGTCCGCTGACGACGGGTTACCTTCCAGGTGTCGAGGTGCCGCTTGCGGTGAGGGTGGAGGAGCCACGTGCCCGCGTTCTTTCCGATGTGGGTGGTGGTCACCCACTTCCTCAACATCTTCCTGATGGTCTTGATGTTCCGGTCGGGCATCGAGGTGCTGTCGGCGTTCCCGAAGCTCTACTGGTACGACGACTGCCCGCCGGGCCGTGAGTGGCTCCGCCTGTCCAAGAAGATGTACGCCGCTGACTCCTCCCGGCCCTGGTCCTCGATGGACGAGGAAGAGTCGTGGTCGCCGATGATCGCCCTGCCTGGCCGGAAGAACCTCGGACTGGGTAGACACTGGCATTTCATGACCGTGCCGTTCTGGATTGTCACCGGTGGCGTCTACGTCGCTCTGGCCTTCGCCACGGGGTATTGGCACTACCTAGTCCCGACCCACTGGTCCATCGTCCCGGACTCGATCCGGGCGGTGGGCACATATCTGCACTTCCAGCTCCCGGCCAAGATCCCGGGCGAGCCGTTCGAGCCCGCCCAGAAGCTGGCCTACTTCACGGTCGTCTTCCTGCTCGCGCCGCTGCAGATCGCTACCGGCGCTGCCATGTCACCGACGATTCTGGCTCGCTTCCCGTGGTACGGCCGGCTGTTCGGCGGCAAGCAGGGTGCGCGCAGCATCCACTTCCTGGGGATGTGCGCCTTCGCGGTGTTCATCGCGCTCCACGTCCTGCTGGTCGTCGTCCACGGCCTACCGAAGGAATTCGCCTCGATCGTCCTCGGCGATCCCACCGGCAACCGGCGCGTAGCGACCGCGATCGGACTACTCGGTCTGCTGCTGATCGCGGTCTTCCACGTCGGGATCACGTGGTTCTCGCTGCGGTACCGCCGCCGGACCCAGCGCCTGCTCGGACTCGTCGTCAACCCGTTCGAGCGGAGGCTGTCCCGGAGACTGACCTCTCGGCAGAAGCTGGGGCGGCACCGGATCTCGGCCTACCACCGGGTCAACGGATACCCCCCGACTGGTCGGGAGTATGAACAGCTCGCGGCGGCCGGGTTCGTCGACTACCGGCTCAGCGTCGCCGGCCTGGTCGCCAATCCGCTGCAGCTGCGCCTGGCCGACCTGCGTGAGATGGCGCTACAGGCGCAGATCACCGAGCACAACTGTATCCAGGGCTGGACCGCCGTCGCGGAATGGACGGGGGTGCCGATGGCACTATTGATCGAGCGGGTCCAACCC
>JACCXW010000049.1 GCA_013696785.1 Geodermatophilaceae bacterium
GAGTGCGGCCTCACGCTGCCGATCGCGGGTCTCCCGTCCGCGGCGAAGGGTATCGCTGCGTACGGCGGAGTGCTCGGCCGGCGGCTCGACGTCCAGAGCTGATCGGGCCCGCCAGGCCAGCTGGCCCGACCGGGCCAGCTGCTGCCCCGCGGCCAACCGCTCGCGCAGGTCAGGATGGGCGCGGTATGCCTCGGCCTGTCGGCGGGAGATGGCCGCGGACACATCGCCGGCGGTCAGCGGCCGGCTCCGGCACAGACCCATCACCTGCCGGTAATCCGCCGCGGACAGGCCGTGCCGGCGAACGTGGGATCCCAACGAACGGAACCAGCGACCGCACAGATGACAGCAGACCCGGTCACTGTCCGGATCGCGGACGAGCCGGCCGTATGGCGCGTGCAGGCCGGTCCCGTCGGGCAGCGCCCACAGATGCGCGTGCGTGCCCCGATGTCCATCGACAGCTCCTACCGGATGATCACCCGATGGGTGCACTCGCACGTCAGCGGGTGCCCCCCGCTCCCGGTCAGGTGTCCTTGCTGGCTGTGCCATCGATGGCCTCCTCTACCTCGGCCCAACTCTATTGCCATTAGCTGGCAAGTGAGAAGCAAACACAACAGGAGACTGGCGACCTCGCCCCCACCCCGAGACGGCACCTCGCAAATGCGTGGAATAAGTAATCGCGAATCGGTTGCAGAACTCGACGCGGTGCGCTGTGCTGAGCGTGTGCTTGGCCGACGGGGCCGGCACCGACCGGCCTCAAGCTCCGTCCGGGACGACCCTGGCACGCTGCTACGGCCTCGCGGGGATGTGTCCGATGAGGGGAAGTGACATGTTCGACCGAAGGTTCCTGAAAGATGCCATCGAACGGAGCACTACGACCAACCACCTCGACCGTCGTCGTTTTCTGGCGGCCGCCGGCCTGACCGGCGTTAGCGTCGGCGCGGCCACCCTGATGAGCCCGATGGCGACCGCGTTGGCCGAAGAAGCCGCGGGTGGTGCCATCAGCGACGAAGCCGTGCTGAACTTCGCCCTCAACCTGGAGTACCTTGAGGCCGAGTTCTACCTGCACGCCACCCGGGGAATCGGGCTGAATCCGAACGCCACGACAGGAGTCGGTGACCGAGGCAGAGTGATCGGTGGCCGCAAGGTGCCGTTCGTCACAACCGCGGTCCGCGACTACGCGCAGGAGATCGCCTTCGACGAGCAGAACCACGTCTACTTCCTGCGCAGCGTCCTCGGCTCGGTCAAGGTCGCCCGGCCGACGATCGACCTGAAGGAGGCCTTCACTGCCGCGGCCCTGGCAGCCGGATTGATCCAACCCGGTGAAACCTTCGACGCCTTCGAGAGCGAGACCAACTTCCTGCTCGCCGCATACATCTTCGAAGACGTCGGCGTGACCGCGTACAAGGGCGCGGCACCGCTGCTCGTCAACAAGACGTACCTGGAGGCCGCAGCCGGCCTGCTGGCCGTCGAGGCCTACCACGCGAGCAACATCCGCACCGTCATGGTCGCCCAAGGTCTCCAGGCGCAAAGCGTCGCCATCTCCGACGCCCGCGACAGCCTGGACGGCCCCGAGGACAAGGACCAAGGCCTGGTCTTCAACGGCAAGCCGAACATCGTCCCGACCGACACCAACGGCCTGGCCTTCAGCCGGACCGCGGGCGAGGTACTCAACATCGTCTACCTCAACGCGGCCTCGGTCACCTCCGGTGGATTCTTCCCCGACGGCGTGAACGGCGAGATCAACACCAGCGACCCCAACGACTAGCCCCGAAACAGCCAGTGACCGCCCGCGCTTCCCAGGGCGGTCACTGGCCAGCCGCTCTCGGTCGGTGCCGCGTGAGTGAGCACTTGTGAGAAGTCAGGCGTTCCGCGCCGATCACTGAACATGCTGAACACCGCTGACGCGAAGATTCCCTAGCGAGAGGCTGCCTCCACGGGGCTGCGGGTGGACGGTGTAGCCCATGGGCGTGGAGTAAGTCAATGGCACGGCGTTTGGCCCGGTCCGGGTGCAAGCCTGGTGTAGAAGTCCGGTCCGGGATCGTCGTAGAGGGCGCCGGTGTGGGCCATGTTCCAGATCGCGATGAGTATCGCGCGCTCGACGCGACTAGCGCTTTCATCGGTTCGCGGCGCGCGGCGATACGGCGGTACTTCGCCGCCAGGTAGGTGTTCTCGGACTTGCGCGAGTGACATTGCCGCCACACCGAGGGCAGCTTTGAGGTAGGGGTTGCCGGGAGGAGTCTTGGTCGACTTGATCCGTCCAGCGGACTCGTTGCTTCCCGGGCACGTTCCGGCCCAGGAGGCCAGGTGCCCGGCGGTGGGGAACCGGCTCATGTCGCCGCCGTCTCGGCGCAGATGACATCGGCGACGCCGGTGCTGATACCGGGGATCGTGCAGATCAGGGTTCGGAACGCGCGAAAGGGCCCGTTCACCTGCTCGATCCGGGCCGTAGCCCCTCGATGGCCTGAGTGTGCCGATCGATCAGGTCCAGATGGACCCTGCCAGAAAGGCGTGATAGTCGTTGAACCGTCCCGTCAACGCCCCGGTCAGAGCGGGGATCTTCGACCGCAGCCGGCGTTTGGCCAAGTCCGCAAGCACGGCCGGGTCTCGTTGACCGCTGATCAGCGCCTCGAGCATCGCCCGGCCGGAGACACCGGTGTTGTCGGCGGCGACCGAGGACAGCTTGATCTCGGCGGCCTCCAGCAACTTCTCCAGGCGCTGCACCTCGTGGCCACGTCGACAGCCTCTCGGCCGGCCGCCTGACCGTAGGAATTGCCGTCGGTGGCCGCGAAGACGATTAAACGTCGACCGCCGGTGACTTCGGCACTCGGGGCGCTGCGATGGATCGACTGCTCGCCGAGATGCGTGCGATCTGGTCCGGTGAGTCGCGGGGGACGGCTGGCCCGATCGGCCCCGCACCGGTGCAGCCAGGCGGGCCTCCGCTGCTGATCGGTGGCAGCAGCGCCGCCGCGATGCGACGAACTGTGGAATACGGGGCCGGGTGGATCGCGGGCGGCGGCGGTCCGGATCTGTTCGCCGCCGGGGCGCAGCAGGTGCGAGAAGCCTGGACGCAGGGCGGCCGCGCGGGCGTACCGCGGCTCGCCGCATTGAGTTATTACGCGCTCGGCGACGACGGGAAGCGTGCTGCCAACGACTACCTGAGCGACTACTACGCGTTCCTCGGGGACTACGCCGGCATGATCGCCGCCGGCGCACTCACCGACCGCGATGCCATCCTTGCCTCAATAGAAGGATTCGAAGCGGCCGGCTGCGACGAGCTGATCCTCTTTCCCTGCTCACCCGCCCTGGAGCAGGTGGAACTTCTGACCAACGCGATTGCGTGGCGCTGACAGAACTTGCGCAGGCACCTCTTGGAGTCGGACGGTCATGGCACGTTCCAAGCGCCGAGGACCCGACCGGACAGGTCCGAGTAGACGATCTGCCGCCCGTTCACCGCTGGGTCGACGTCGAAGACGACGACCCCGGTAGCTGTCTCCCCCGCGTTCAGGTCGACGAGTTCCAGCAGGTTGTCGTAGCCGAAGACACCGGAGCTGCCCTCACCGTAGGTCGCTTGTGTCCCATCGGGGTAGCGAACCAGGAAGTCGAACGGCGCGGCCGTGAACACGTCCTCACCGAGGTTCGCGATCGTGACGGTCGCGGACAGGAAAGTCCCATTCTCGGGCGGATCGGAGAACTCGTCGGGCGGCTGCGCGGTCTCCACGGCAGCGGACACCGTGATGTCGGCCAGCGGGTTCCCCGATTGGTCCGTGACCGTTCCGGTCTCCCCCAGCTCGAACACCGCGGCCGGAGGCGGCGACGTCTCGTCCGGATCAGTCGTCGGCGCCGGTTCGCCTGACCCGCTGGTGGGCGCGGGCTCGCCTGATCCGCTTGTCACCGTTGCGGTTGACGGGCCTCCCGGCGGTACGCCGGACAGTGTGCCGCTTCCAGCGACGGTCGTATTGCAGCCCGCGACAGCCAGCAGCGCGAGAACGATAGCGCCGGCCAGCACCCGAGAGGACATCGCCCAGCTCCTCCCGCCGGCCCCCTGCCAACGTGGCCGCGATGCTACCGAGATCCGCCAACCAGCCGGTCACGCCAAAGCTCGTCCACCTGCTGATGCAGATCGGCAAGCAAGCCCGAGTTGTCCAGGACGACATCCGCGACGACGCGGCGCTGCTCGTCGCTGGCCTGCGCAGCCATCCGCGCCCGCGCCTGCTCCGCACTCATGCCGCGAGTCTCGCGGAGCCGCTGGATACGGACATCCTCCGGGGCCAGCACCACCACCACCACGTCGTACGCCGGACCCAGGCCGTTCTCCACCAGTAGGGGCACGTCGTGGACGACGACGGCGCCGGCCGGAGCAGCGGCGGCGATGTCGGCGCTCCGCCTGGACACCAGAGGATGGACGATCGCGTTGAGCCGCAAGCGGGCCTCGGCGTCGCTGAAGACCAACGCGCCCAATCGCGGTCGGTCCAGGTCGCCGGCTTCGGTCAGGACACCCGAGCCGAACTCGGCGACGACGGCTGCCAGCCCGAGGCTTCCGGCGCCGAGCACCTCGTGAGCGAGAACGTCGGCGTCGACGATGACGGCTCCGTGCTCGGCCAACCGCGCGGCGACGGCGCTCTTGCCGGCCCCGATTCCACCGGTGAGTCCGACGATCACTTCCTGCCCCCTCGCCACCGCAGCCCCGGCGCGCCTGCCCGGCCCGGCGTCCTCAGGACCCTACGGTGTGTGCTCCGGGCGTCTTCCCCGCCTGGGAAGGGTGTGTCAGCCATGGCCAGACATGCGCTGCCGGGCTACGTGTCCGGTCGGCACCGGCTGGAGCGGCCGGATCGGGTGCACTGCCGCAGCTTCGCCGCCGTCGACGCGGTCCTGGCCCGGCGCAGCCGGCCCTGGCTGCGCTACCTGCGCCCGGCCGGGCGGCACACGTGGACGTGGTTGACCCGCACCGGTGGGTCACCCAAGACGGCGTTCGCGCTGATCCTCAGCCTTTGACCGCACCGCTTGTCACGAAGTGGGTGCCGCGGCCTGTTCCAGCACCGCTTCGGCGACGCCGACGAGGCCCCGCGGCACCTGCTCGGGAGCCAGCACCGCCGCGAGCAGCGTCAGCGAGTACGTCACGTTGGCCTCGGCGAACACCAGAGTTGTCGCGGCGACACCCGACAGCAGGACCGCCGGCAGGGTCTGTACCTCGGTGGTCTCGACCCGGTCCCCGGCGGTCTGCCGGTCGGTGGTCGTGTCCTCCACGCGATCCGAGGCCGCGGCCTCGTCGGTGTAGGAGGCCATGGAGATCTCCAGCAGCGGTGGCTGCGCCCGGCCGTCCGGGCCGACGGCGACGCCGTATCCGCAGGTGATCCGGTCGGTGCGGCCGATGCCTGGCAGTGGCTCGCCTCGGACGTAGCTCACCGATCCCGGCAGGGCCGTCCCGAGGGACGCGTCGAGGTCGGTGACCGGCAGCAGCGCACCGCAGTTGTCCGGAAGCGACACCGGCTGCGTGGTCGGCGGCGCCGTCGTGGTTGTGCCGGCCTGGCTGGACGTCGGCTCCGACGTCGACACCGGTGAGTCCGTCGGTTCGGGGGCCGCCGTACAACCGACCAGAACAGCGCCGAGCGTCGCCGCGCACCCGCCCCGGATCAGGGCCGAGACCGTGCGACGGCGGCGCATCGACCTACGGTAGCTCCGTGGTTCGGTGCGCCGCCCCCGCCACGAGGGTCAGTTGCCGGCGAGCTTCTCTCGCAGGGCAGCCAGCGCCTCGTCGGTCGCGAGCGTCCCGGCGTCCGCCGGCTGCTCGGAGGCGTACGACGTCGGCCCGCTGGCCTCCGCGTCCGCGGCCTGGGCCGAGGCGATCTGCTTCTGGTGCGCCTCGAACCGGGTCTGCGCCTCGGCGTACTGCCGCTCCCACTCCTCGCGCTGCTTCTCGTATCCCGGCAGCCAGTCGTTGGTCTCCGGATCGAAGCCGTCGGGGTAGATGTACTCGCCCTGCTCGTTGTAGTTCGCCGCCATGCCGTACGCCGCCGGGTCGAACGTCGAGGCGTCGCCGACGGAGCCCTCGTTGGCCTGCTTCAGTGACAGGCTGATCCGGCGCCGTTCCAGGTCGATGTCTATGACCTTGACCATGATCTCGTCGTTGACGTTGACGACCTGCTCGGGGATCTCGACGTGCCGCTCGGCCAGCTCGGAGATGTGCACCAGTCCCTCGATGCCTTCCTCCACCCGGACGAACGCACCGAAGGGCACCAGCTTGGTGACCCGGCCGGGCACGACCTGCCCGAGCTGGTGGGTCCGCGCGAACTGTCGCCACGGATCCTCCTGCGTCGCCTTGAGCGACAGCGAGACGCGCTCGCGGTCCAGGTCGACGTCGAGTACCTCGACAGTGCCCTCCTGGCCGACCTCAACGACCTCCGACGGGTGGTCGATGTGCTTCCAGGACAGCTCCGAGACGTGCACCAGACCGTCGACCCCACCGAGGTCAACGAAGGCCCCGAAGTTGACGATGCTGGACACGACACCGCTGCGTACCTGACCCTTGGCCAGCTTGTTCAGGAACTCGCTGCGGACCTCGGACTGCGTCTGCTCCAGCCACTGCCGGCGGGACAGGACGACGTTGTTGCGGTTCTTGTCCAACTCGATGATCTTGGCCTCGAGCCGCTGGCCCACGTAGGGCTGCAGGTCGCGAACCCGGCGCATCTCCACCAGGGAGGCGGGCAGGAAGCCGCGCAGGCCGATGTCCAGGATCAGGCCGCCCTTGACGACCTCGATCACGATGCCCTCGACGACCTGGTCTTCCTCCTTGAGCTTCTCGATCGTGCCCCAGGCCCGCTCGTACTGGGCCCTCTTCTTGGACAGGATCAGCCGGCCCTCCTTGTCCTCCTTCTGGAGAACGAGGGCCTCGACCTCGTCGCCGACCTTGACGACGTCGTTGGGGTCCACATCGTGCTTGATCGACAGTTCGCGGGAGGGAATGACTCCCTCGGTTTTGTAGCCGATGTCCAGGAGGACCTCGTCCCGGTCGACCTTGACGATGGTGCCTTCGACGATGTCGCCGTCGTTGAAGTACTTGATGGTGGCGTCGATCGCGGCCATGAAGTCTTCGGCGGTGCCGATGTCATTGACTGCTACCT
>JACCXW010000055.1 GCA_013696785.1 Geodermatophilaceae bacterium
CAGCGCCCGCCCGCAGCCGACCGTCCCGCTGCTGTCGTGACGAGCGCGGCGCGCGAGCCGTCCGTGCTCGGCGGAGCCCTTGGCCCGAGCACCGACGTGGCGACGACCGATCCGGCCCCCAGCGACGTACTACCGGCCGGTTTCCGGCTGCACGTGGACGGGACCGGGTTCGCCATCGCGATCCCCGAGGACTGGACCGTGTCCAAGGACGGCTCGATCACAGACTTCCTGGAACCGGACGGGGATCGGTTCCTGCGGATCGACCAGACGCAGACGCCGCTGTCCGATCCCGTCGCCGACTGGGAGAGCCAGGAGACCGACGTCTCGACGCGGCTCGGGGGCTACTCCCGCATCAGGATCGAACCGGTGAGCTACCGCGACTACAACGCGGCCGACTGGGAGTTCACCTGGCAGGCAGACCGTGGTGCGGTGCATGTCCTCAACCGCAACACCATTACCGGGCCGGACCGCGCCTACGCCCTCTACTGGTCCACCCCGGAGGGACAGTGGGAGGACAGCTTGGACCTCTTCGAGACGTTCGTGGGGACATTCCGCCCCGCCGCTTGACCGATCGATTGTTCATGCGGCGCAGAACAGGGTAAGACCTCTAAGTGACTGCCGATCGGGGTGAGCGGCGGATCGGGAACCGGTATCGGCTCCTGAAACCGCTCGGTAGCGGAGGAATGGGTGTCGTCTGGGCCGCCACCGACGAGCTGCTCGGCCGGGCCGTCGCGGTCAAGGAGGTCGTCCCCCCGCCTGGACTGACCGCCGAGCAGGCAGAGCTGACCCGGACGCGAAGCCTGCGCGAGGCGCGAGCAGCGGCTCGAATCACCTCACGTTCGGCGGTGAAGGTGTTCGACGTCGTCGAGGAAGACGGCCGACCGTGGATCGTGATGGAGCTGCTCGATGCCCGGTCCCTGTCCGACCTCATCACCGCGAACGGCCCGCTCCCGCCTGCGAAGGTCGCCGAGATCGCCGGGCAGCTGCTGGAGGCGCTGACCGCCGCTCATGCCAGCGGTGTGCTTCACCGTGACGTTAAGCCGTCCAACGTCATGATCGAGGACGGTGGCCGGGTCGTCCTGACGGACTTCGGCATCGCGGCACTGGACGGGGATCCGTCCATCACGACAACCGGGGTGCTCATCGGCTCCGCGGCGTACATCGCGCCCGAGCGAGCTCACGGTGAGCCGGCGAGTCCGGCCAGCGACCTGTGGTCCCTCGGGTGCACCATGTTTACCGCGCTGGAGGGTCGCCCACCGTTCGACCGGGGTGGCTCGATGGCAACCCTCGGTGCCGTGCTCACTGAGGATCCGTTACGCGGGGTCTCGGCGGGTCCGCTCTCGCCGGTTCTCGAGGGGCTGCTGCGCAAGGACCCCCGGCACCGCCTGTCCGCCGAGGACACCGACCGGCTGCTCCGGACGGCGGTGACGGCACCGACCACTCCGATGCGGGCAGGGACACCGATGCCTGGGGCGCCGCTGTCCGGCGGTACGACGAGTGTCCTTCCGGTGCTTCCCGCTGACCGCCCGGTTGCGCCGCCGCCAGCGCCGCGGGTGGTCCCGTCGCGCCCGCCTCCGCGGCCGGCTCCTTCGCGGCCGGCTGCTGCGCCGCCGGCTGTTTCACGGCCGGCTCCTTCGAGGCCGGAGCCCGTGCCGCCCGTCGGGCGCGCCAGACGTCGCGGGGCAAAGGTTGTGCTGGTTGCGCTCCTGGCTGCTGTCCTCGCCTTGGGGGCGATCGTCGTCGGCGCCATCCTGTTGAGCAACGGCGACGGAGATCCCGATCAGGCAGCGGGGCCCGGAGGCCAGCAGTCGGTCAGTTCCTCGACTGCCGCCGCGTCGAGTTCCTCCGATCCGGCGACCGAGACCAGCCGGAGCGAGATCGAGCCGACCACCATCGGAGGGCTGAGCCTGCCTGATGGATTCCGGCTGCACGAGGACGAAACCGGCTTCTCCATCGCCGTACCGGAGGACTGGGTCGTGACGAAGGACGGTCCCCGGACGGACTTCACCGAGCCGGGCACCGGCCGGTTTCTGCGCGTCGATCAGACGCAGGATCCGCAGCCGGATCCGGTGGCGGACTGGGAGAACCAGGAGGCCAGTGTCTCGCAACGGCTGACCGGCTACGAGCGGATTCGGATCGATCCGGTCGTATACCGCGACTACGACTCCGCGGACTGGGAGTTCACCTGGGCCCCGGCTGAGGGCGAACCGTTGCATGTGCTGAACCGCAACCTGCTCACCGGCCCGGAGCAGGCGTATGCGCTGTACTGGAGCACGCCGGAAAGTGAATGGGAGGACAGCCTGGAGCTGTTCCAGACCTTCACAAACACGTTCCAACCCGCCGAATAGCCCTGACCGGTTCAACGCGCTCGCCGGGACCTGCTGGCTGGTTGTTAGCCTCGCACGAGGGCTAGCGACGAGGACCGGTGACCCGATGGATGCGTTGCTTTCGCTGCCCCTGGCAGAGCTGACCGAGCGCGCACGCGCTGTGCGCGATGAGGCGGTTCACGGCACCCGGATCACGTACTCGCCGAAAGTGTTCATCCCGCTGACCAGGCTGTGCCGGGATCGCTGCGGCTACTGCACCTTCGCGACCGCGCCGGCATACTTGCCCACGCCGTACCTCACTCCTGACGAGGTTCTGTCGATCGCCCATCGTGGCGCCGAGGCGGGCTGTCACGAAGCGCTGTTCACCCTCGGCGAGCAACCGGAGGACCGGTACGCCCCGGCGCGAACCTGGCTGGCCGAACACGGATACGACTCGACGGTGCACTACCTGAGCGAGATGTGCCGGCTGGTGCTGACCGAGACCGGGTTACTGCCGCACGCCAACGCGGGGGCGATCAGCCGGGCCGAGCTGGCCCTGCTCCGCCCGGTCGCTCCGAGCCAGGGGATGATGGTCGAGTCCCTGAACCCCACGTTGGCCGCGCATCGCGGTGCGCCGGACAAGGTCCCGGCCAGGCGGCTGGCCACGTTGGAGGCCGCCGGCGAGCTCGCAATCCCTTTCACCACAGGCATTCTGGTCGGGATAGGGGAGTCCGCAGCCGATCGACTGGAGGCGCTGCGGGCGATCGCCGACTCACACGGCAGGCACGGCCACGTGCAGGAAGTCATCGTGCAGAACTTCCTGCCCAAGCCAGGAACCGGGATGAGGCACGTCCCGGCGTGCCCCGAAGCGGACTTCCTGCAGGCGATCGCGCTGGCCCGCCTGGTGCTCCCGGCCGACGTGCATCTGCAGGCCCCCCCGAACCTGTCGGACGACCTCGGGCCGTTGCTCGACGCGGGCATCGACGACTGGGGTGGCGTCTCGCCGGTCACCGCCGACCACGTCAACCCCGAACGCCCCTGGCCCGCTCTTGACGTGTTGCGTGCGGCCACCGAGGAGCGCGGGCTGGCGCTGGCGCCCCGGTTGACGATCTACCCGTCCTTCGTCCTCGAACCCCTCCGGTGGCTCGACGACGGGATGCGGTTCGCCGTACAGGATCGCAGCGACGCCGAGGGGCTCGGTCGCGACGATCCGGGCGCGGCTTGGCCCGAGCGGCACGCGGCCGCGGCGAATGTGGGAACGGGCGCCGAGGTCGTGCAGATCGGCCGTCGCTCGACCGCGTGGTACTCCGGTGCCGGCAGCGTCGACCCCATCGCGCTCGTCCCTGGTACGCCGCGCGCCCGGGGCCCGGTCGCCGAAGTGCTCGACGGCGTACGGGCGGGACAGGTCGTCGGCGAGGCCGAGATCGTGACCCTGTTCTCGGCCCGCGGATCGGAGGTGGCCGCCGTGGCCGGTGTCGCCGACGAGCTGCGGGCTGCCACCAACGGCGACGTCGTGACGTACGTCCGGAACCGCAACATCAACTACACCAACGTCTGCACGTTCAAGTGCACGTTCTGCGGCTTCTCGAAGGGCCCGTTGTCGCTGAACCTGCGGGGGGCGCCGTACCTGCTGACCTTCGACGACATCGCCGAGCGGGTCCGCGAGGCCTGGGACCTCGGGGCCACCGAGGTGTGCCTGCAAGGCGGGATCCATCCCAGTTTCGACGGCGACTTCTACGTCGACGTGGCGCGGGCGGTGAAGGAGGCCGCGCCGGACATCCATGTGCACGGCTTCACCGCGCTGGAGGTCACCGAAGGCGCCCGCCGACTGGGCCAGCCGTTGGAGGCGTACCTGCTGCGGCTGATGGCGGCCGGGCTGCGATCGCTGCCCGGGACGGCCGCGGAGATCCTCGACGACCAGATCCGGGCGGTGCTCTGCCCGGACAAGATCACCACGGAGGAGTGGCTCGAGTGCCACCGGGTCGCGCATTCGGTGGGGCTGCGCTCCAACATCACAATGATGTTCGGGGCGGTGGAGCAACCGGTGCACTGGGCGCGGCACATCCTGCGCACCCGCGAACTGCAGCGGGAGACCGGCGGATTCACCGAGTTCGTGGGACTGCCGTTCGTGCACATGGCCGCGCCCATCTATCTCAAGCGCGGTGCCCGCCGCGGCCCGACTTGGCGCGAGGTCGTCCTGATGCACGCGATTGCCCGGATCGCCTATCACGGCCTGATCGACAACATCCAGGCGTCCTGGGTGAAACTCGGCGCTGCCGGCGTCCGTCAACTGCTCATGGCCGGCGTCAACGACCTCGGCGGGACACTCATGGATGAGAACATCAGCAGGGCTGCGGGCGCAGCGCACGGACAGGGCCTCGAACACGACGACTTCGCCGCTATCGTCGAGCCGATCGGCCGGCGGCTCGTCGAGCGAACCACTCTGTACGACGTACTGGAGGGTTCGCGCCGCTGACCGCTCACGTTGGAGGCTGGTATGAACCGGATCCGAATGTTGCGGTCGATGACCGCGGCGGTGTCAGTCGCCGTGGTGATGGTCGCCTTCGCTACTCCTGCGGCGGCCGCGCCGGCACCTGATCCGTTGTGGGTGGCGACCGATGACGATCCGTTCGGTGGCTACGACACCGCCGAAGCGGTGCTGTCGACCCGGTGACAGGCAATGTCTACGTCAACGGCACCGGAAGCCGGGCGAACAACTCCGACGACTTCGCCACGATCGGATACACGGCCTCCGGCAAAAAGTTGTGGAAGCGCGCCTACAGCGGCCGCTTCCGCGGCGGCCACGACGCCGCCAGCGACATTGCGGTCGACCCGGCGACGGGACACGTATTCGTGACCGGTTCGAGCCAGGGAGCCGACGGCAGC
>JACCXW010000122.1 GCA_013696785.1 Geodermatophilaceae bacterium
CCTCGGCAAGTCATCGACTCACGTGGTCGCTAGCGCTGTCCGGTCCGGACCTGTCTCCTCCGGCCGCGGTCGAGGAGAGCGGACGCTCGTCGCATACCTTCCTTGTCTACGTAGTCGCCCGTTCAGGAAGCACGGAGCGTCGTGCCGTTGCGCGAGGGCGCGCGACATATTCGCGATCACTGCACCCCTGGTGGTGGAGGCCACGGTGCGTCTCCTCAGCGGGCCAAGGAAGGTTTGCGACGAGCGTCCGCTCTCGTCGACCGCGGCCGGAGGTGACAGGTCCGGACCGGACAGCGGTAGCGACCACGTGAGTCGATGACTTGCCGAGGTCCATCCGCCGGTTGTCGCCTTCCCCCCAAGGGGAGAGTCAAGGGCACGGTTCCCACTTGTCCAGAAGCTCGTCGGGCTTGACCGTCCCATACGGGGAGAGTGCAGTGTCCTACCCATGCAGGTGAGCATCGGTGACTTCTCCCGAATGACGTATCTCAGCGTCAAGGCACTGCGGCACTACCACGACATCGGGCTGCTGGAACCCGCCGACATCGACCCGTTCACCGGCTATCGGCGCTACCGCACCACCCAGGTCCCGAGCGCGCAGGTCATCCGTCGCCTGCGCGAACTGGGGATGCCGTTGCATGACGTGAAGGCAGTGTTGAATGCTCCCGACGTCGCCGCGCGCAACGCGGCGATCACCGCGCACCTGCAGCGGATGGAACGCCAGCTCGAACAGACCCAGGCGGTGGTCGCCTCGCTTCGGGTACTGCTTGAGACCACCGACACACCCGCCTTGGTGGAGTACCGGTCGATACCGGCAACACCTGCGGTCGCCATCCGGGCGCGGGTGTCGATGAGCGACCTCGACGCGTGGTCGGCCGCGGCGTTCGACGAGCTGCATGGCGTGGTCGCTTCCGGTATGCACCGGGCCGGGCCGGATGGCGCGCTGTACTACAACGAGTTGTTCGAAGCAGAGGTCGGGGACGTCACTGCATTCGTCCCGGTACTGGGCGCGCCACCGGTCACCGGCCGGGCCCGGCCGCTCGAACTGGCAGCGGCCGAGTTCGCCGTCATGATGCACCGTGGCCCCTATCGCGATCTGGACCGGACCTACGGCGCGCTCGGCACGGTGGTCACCGAACGTGCCCTCGGTGTGGACGGCCCGATCCGCGAGCACTTTCTGGTGAGCGCCGACGACACACCTGACGACACGGCCCACCGCGCCGAGGTGTGCTGGCCGATCTTCCGAACCACGGCACGAACGTGACGCGACCGATCACTCGAAAACGAACGGAGAACCACATGATCGAACCGATACTCGACCTGAACACGCAGAACGCCCGCGCCGAGACGTTTCGTACCCTGCACGACGGGAAGGTTCTCGTCCTCGCTAACGCGTGGGACGCCGGCAGCGCCCTCCTCTTCACCGCCGTCGGAGCCGCCGCGATCGCCACCTCCAGCGGTGCGCAGTCCTCAGCGCAAGGTGCAGCCGACGGCAACAACCTGCCCCGGGCCGGTGTCATCGAGAACGTCCGCCGCATCGTCGCGGTCGTGGACGTGCCCGTGTCGGCAGACATCGAGTCGGGTTACGCCGCCGAACTCGACGGCCTCGGCGAGACCGTCACAGCGGTGCTCGAGGCCGGCGCGGTCGGAGTCAACATCGAGGACTCCGGCGCCCCGGACAGCGTGCTCTACGACGTAAAGGAGCAGATGCAACGCATCGCCGCCGTACGCGAGGCTGCGAACAAGTACGGCGTCCAGCTCTTCATCAATGCCCGCACCGACGTGTTTCTCTTCGAGGTGGGGGAGCGAGCCGGACGGGTCGACGAAACGATCGCGCGGGCAGCGGCGTACGCGGAGGCAGGAGCGGACGGCATCTTCGTGCCTGGGCTGCTCGACCTGGCCGCGCTGCGCACGATCGCCCACGCCAGCGGGCTCAAGCTCAACGCGATGTGGCTGCCCGGCGCTCCCAGCCTCAGTGATCTGGCCCGGGCCGGCGTCGCTCGCTTCAGCGTCGGCACCGCCCTCGCGCAGGCTGCCTACAGCCATGCGCAGGATGCCGCCCGGGCACTTCTCGAAGACGGCGACTACGCCGCGCTCGAACGGCCCGCCGGCGTCGTTGCGGCCAAGGTCGACGCGACGGCCTGAGTACCAGATCGTTGCCGCTGGTCCCAGGCGCGTGCCAGGGTAGGCGAGGAGGCGGTGGGCACATGAGCCGGATCAACGATGTCGGCGGGATGCAGGGCTTCGCGCCGGTCGAGCAGGAGCTCGACGAGCCGCCGTTCCATGCCGACTGGGAAGCTCACGTCTTCGCGATGAATCGTGCGCTGATCGGGCAGGGCGTCTACAACCTCGACGAGTTCCGCGACGCCATCGAGCGGATGCCGCCGGAGGAGTACCTGGCGTCGTCGTACTACGAGAAGTGGTTTCACGCCGTCACCACACTGCTGGTCGAGAAGGGCGTCTTCACCGCGGCCGAGGTGCAGCATGACTGAGGTGCCGCATGACTGAGGTGCCGCATGACTGAGGTGGACGTGACTGCGCGGTTCGCGGCCGGTGACCAGGTCCGCACGACACGGTTCGATCCGCCACACCACTGCCGACTGCCGCGGTATGCCCGCGGAGCGGTCGGCATCATCGTGGAGCCGCAAGGCAGTCATCCGCTTCCGGACGATCGCGCCCGCGGGCTCCCCGCCGTACCTGAGCCGGTCTACACCGTGCGTTTCCACGCGCGGGAACTCTTCGGCGGTGGCGATCATTCCGTCACGGTTGACATCTGGGAAAGCCACTTGGCGGCGGAGGCGACATGAGCGGCGACCATCACGGCGAGGCGGCGGCGATCTCCGCCCACGTCCGGCATGTCGAGACGCTGCTCGAGCAGCGTGGGCTGGTCGATCCTCAGGAACTCGACCGGGCGCTGACGGCGTTCCTCGCCGGGTCGTCGCCTGCGAGTGGAGCGCGAGTGGTCGCACGCGCCTGGTCCGACGAGGGCTTTCGTACCCGGCTGCTCGGCGATGCCAACACCGCATTGCCCGAGCTGGGGTTGTCGATGGGCGGCGGGCTGCAGGAGCAGCGGCTGAAGGTCGTCGAGAACACCGACAGCGCGCACAATGTCGTCGTGTGCACGCTGTGCTCCTGCTACCCGATCGCGCTGCTCGGCCCGTCGCCGACCTGGTACAAGAGTGAGGCCTACCGCTCACGCGTCGTTCGTGACCCGCGTGGGGTGCTGCGCGAGTTCGGATTCGAGCTCGCCCCCGACCTGGACATCACGGTGTGGGACGCCAGCGCCGAGTCGCGGTACATGGTGTTGCCGCGTCGCCCGGGCGGCACCGAGGGACTCGACGAGAAGCAGCTCGCCGCGCTCGTCACCCGCAACGGACTCCTGGGTGTGGCTGCCGTCTGAACTGTCGTGCTCAGGCGTCCAGGCGCTGCATGACGGACACGCTGTTGTCGTGACCGACGGCCCACCAGAAACCGGCGGGATCGTCGGGGATGCGGGAGTACCCGACGGTCCACATGTCGGTGGGCGAATGCGCGCCGATGACGGTACGACGACGTCGAGGCGGCCTTTCCCGCACCGCTTCAA
>JACCXW010000081.1 GCA_013696785.1 Geodermatophilaceae bacterium
CAGTGCGAGCGAGCGCAGCGCGCCCGAGAGCGGCGCGACCGAGGGCAGTGCGATGCCGGGGCGCGCAGGCGTTCTCGGCTGGTTGCTCTTCGCAGTCGAGATGGCCGGCGCCGCGGTTCTCGGCGTACTGATCTGGTATGCGTTCAGCTTGCTGTGGGAGCTCTACCCGTACGTCGCGGCTGCCGCCGCGCCGATCGTGCTCGCGGGCGTCGTGCTCGTCAGCCAGGCGCTGCGGCGATGGAGGTCGCAGGAGCCGTTGAGTTCCTCGGCGATTGCAGCACTTCTGCTCGTCGCCGCGTTCCTCGTCGTACTTCCGGCCGCCGCCGTCCTGGCCGGGAACTGAGACGCGATGAGCGTGAGTCCAGGTAAGGCCGGACGGGCGGTTCGGGTACCGCGGGCCAAGGTGGCGCTGTCGACGATGGCCGCCTACCCCGATTCGGTGGCGACGGCGTTCGAGACGGCCGCCCGTACCGGCTACGACGGGCTCGAGGTGATGGTGTGGACGGACGCGGTGAGCCAGGATGTCGACGCCCTGCTGAGGCTACGAGACCAATTCGGCATTCCGATTCTTGCCGTTCACGCACCCTGCCTCGTGATCACCCAGCGGGTCTGGGGCACCAGACCCTGGGGGAAGCTGGACCGCGCAGCCGAGGCCGCGCTGCGGCTCGGCGCGGACACCGTCGTCGTACATCCTCCGTTTCGCTGGCAACGGCAGTACGCGCGCGACTTCCCCAGCGGTTTGGTGAGACTGGCTGAGGAGACCGGCCTTCGCTTCGCGGTGGAGAACATGTTCCCGCTTCGGGTGCGTGGCCGGCAGGTCTCGGCGTACGCCCCGGACTGGTGCCCGCTGGACGAGGACTACCGGCACTTCACCCTGGATACGTCGCACACGTCGGTCTCGGGAACCGATCCGCTCTTCCTGCTCGACGGCATGTCGGATCGCCTCTCCCATGTGCACATCGCCGATGGCACCGGGCTGCGCAGTGACGAACACCTGGTTCCCGGCCGCGGCACCCAACCCTGCGCCGCCGTGCTCGAGCGGCTCGCCGAGCGCAGCTTTGCCGGAACCGTGGTTGTGGAGATCGGCACCGGCAGAGCACGCAACCGCGCCGAGCGCGAGGACGACATCGTCGAAGCGCTCGCCTTCACAAGGCTGCACCTGGCCGCTCCGGCCCAGCCCGGGTCGGCATCGGAACGGCGCTGATGGCCAGGACCGGCCGCCGCCGCGGCAACGTCGACACCAAGCGGCAGATCGTGGACGTCGCCCGGGCACAGTTCGCCGAACTCGGCTACGACGGCGTGTCGTTGCGGGGAATTGCGCGAGCGGCCGGAGTCGACCCTGCGCTCGTCCACCACTACTTCGACGGCAAGTCGGGGCTCTTCGCCGATGTCATGCAACTGCCGGTGGATCCGGCCCTGGCGCTACCGATCGTGCTGGACGGCGAACTGGACCAGTTGGGGGAGCGGTTGCTGCGCTTCTTCATCGGTCTGTGGGAGTCGCCTGAAACAGGCCCGCGGATGCGCGCGGCCTTCCGGACGGCGCTGTCCAGCGAAGAGTCGTCGCGGCGGCTCGGTGACTTCGTCGCCCGCGAGATCATGACCAGGCTGGCAGCGCGACTCGACTCGGACCGGCCGCAGCTACGCGCGACACTCACGGGTTCCCAGCTGATCGGCTTGGCTGTCGGCCGCTACCTGGTCCAGGTCGATCCGCTCACTCAGGCGAGCGTCGAGGAACTTGTGACAGCGACGGCGCCCACCTTGCAGCGTTACCTGACCGGTCCGCTGCCCAGCTGATCCTTTTCCCGGTGCGCTTTCACAACACGGGTACGGCGGCGCTTGCCGTCACCGCCGCTCGGGCGTAGATTTCATCACGCAATGAAATCCAAGGGAGGGGATGGTGCCTGTGAACGAGACACCGGCCATCGAGGTCTCGGAGCTGACGGTCCATCGCGGGGGCAACCTGGTACTGGACAGAGTCAGCTGCCAGGTCGGCGCCGGCTCGGTCACCGGGCTGCTCGGTCCGAGCGGCTCGGGCAAGAGCACCCTGATCCGCAGCATCGTCGGCGTACAAAAGATCACCAGCGGGACTGTCCAGGTCCTCGGCCGGGCAGCGGGCAGCAAGCCGTTGCGCGCCCTGATCGGTTACGTCACCCAGGCGCCCAGCGTGTACACCGACCTCACCGTCCGCGAGAACCTGCGCTACTTCGCAGCCGTGATCGGTGCCTCGCCCCGCGATGTGGACACGGTCATTTCCTCCGTCGGACTGACGGACAAGTCGGGGGCTCTGGTCGCCCGGCTCTCCGGCGGCCAGCGGACCCGCGTCTCGCTGGCGGCGGCGTTGCTCGGCGAACCACAGGTGCTCGTCCTCGACGAGCCGACCGTGGGCCTCGATCCGGTGCTGCGCCGCGACCTCTGGCAGCTGTTCAAGGGGTTGGCAAGCAGCGGGAGCACCCTGCTCGTGTCCAGTCACATCATGGACGAGGCCGATCGATGCACGCAGCTGCTGTTGTTGCGTGACGGCCGGGTGCTGGCCGCGGACTCGCCCGCAGCGATCCGGGATCACACCGACACCGCCGACCTGGAATCGGCCTTCCTCGCCCTGATCGACGCCGAGGAGGTGGCGGCGCGATGAACGCCCGGATCACCGTGGCAACTGCCGGCCGCGTGCTGACACAGCTTCGACACGACCCCCGCACCATCGCACTGCTGCTCGTCGTACCGTGCCTGCTGCTCGCGCTCCTGTCGTGGACCTTCGACGGACAGCCCGCCGCGTTCGATCGGATCGGGCCCATGCTGCTCGCGATCTTCCCGCTCGTCGTGATGTTCGTCGTGACGTCGGTGGCGATGCTGCGCGAGCGGACCTCCGGGACATTGGAGCGACTACTCGCGATGCCCCTGAACAAGCTTGACCTGCTGCTCGGATACGCCTTGGCCTTCGGCGCCCTCGCCGTCGTACAGGCCGGCCTGGCCAGCGGGGTGAGCCTGTGGCTGCTGGACCTGGACATCGTGGGAAGCGCCGGCTGGCTGGTGTTGACCGCCCTGCTGTCGGCACTGCTCGGTACGGCGTTGGGACTGCTCGCCAGCGCCTTCGCGCAGACGGAGTTCCAGGCCGTGCAGTTCCTGCCTGCTTTCGTGTTGCCGCAACTGCTGCTGTGCGGACTTTTCGTGCCGCGCGAGGCGATGCACAGTGTGCTGGAGGCGATCTCAAACGTGCTGCCGCTGTCGTACGCCGTCGATGCGATTGCGGAGGTGGCCGCAAACAGGGGTCTCAGCGGGCAGGCCAGCCTCGACTACGGGGTGCTCGTCGCCTTCATTGTCGGTGCGCTTGCCCTCGGCGCGGGCACGCTACGCCGCCGGACAGCCTGACACCCAGCTTGCCGTGACACCCACGACGCGGGGCCTACGACAACCTCCGGTGTCGCTCAGGGCCGTGCCTCCAGCACGATGTTGAAGGGTGTTTCGGCAACCCGGCGGACGCTGCTGAATCCCGCGCCGGTGATGACCTCGCGCAGCCGCGCCTCGCCGGCCTGGGCCCCCAAAGCCGTTCCCACGTCCTGGGACAGCGAGTTTGGCGTGCACAGCATCGTCGAGAGGCTGTAGTAGGCCGCGCCGACCGGATTCAGGTTGTCGGCAACCTGATCGCCGGCGTTCGGCTCCACCACCATGAGCGCACCGCCCGGCGCCAGCGCGGATAGAGCGTGCCGGCAGGCACCGGCCGGGTCGCCCATGTCGTGCAAGGCGTCGAAGAGGCACACGAGGTCGTAACGTCCCTCGAAGTTCTGCGCCGTGCCGACCTCGAAGGCCACCCGATCCGCGAGCCCTTCATCTGCTGCCCGCTTGCGCGCGGCGTCCAACGATCCGGCATGCGGGTCGATACCCACGACGATTGAGTTCGGATACGCCGCAGCGAGGATGCGGGTCGAGGCGCCCTGCCCACACCCCACGTCAACGATCCGGGCACCCTGCTGCAGTTTGGCCTCGATCCCGTCCAGAGCCGGGATCCAGTTCTGGGTGAGGAAGGCACGGTAGCTGGGCCCGAAGAAGCGCTCGCAGCCCTCGAATAACTCCTGATGGTGCTCGCCCCAACCCATGCCTGCTCCTGTACGGAAGGCGTCGGTCAAGCGCTCTGTGGAGTGCACTGCGGCCAGCGCGAGCTGAAAGCCGCCGATCACGCAGGCCGGGCTCTTCTCGTCGGTCAGGGGGATGGCGTGCTCGTCCGGGAGGGTGAAGCGGTCATCGCCTTCGTACTCCAGGTAGCCGGACGCCGCCTGAGCGGACAGCCACTCGCGCAGATAGCGCTCGTTGCAGCCCGTGCGCTCGGCCAGCTCGGTGGATGTCATCGGTCCTTGAGCCGTCATCGCCGTGTACAGCCCCAGTTTGTCTCCGATGACGACCAGTGACCCGTTGACCACCGCGCCGACGTCCGTCACAGCCTTGCCCACAAAGGCCATGAGCTTGTCTTCGTTCATCGCCGTTCCCTCCCTCTAGGAATTGTTCGGTCGATCGACCGAACGAGACAAAGCATCGGACCGTTGCTGCTCCGTGTCAAGGACTTGACGTAGGGATTTCTAACGCTCAAGCTGGATCGGTCGGTCGACCGAGGGGGAGAGAGACATGGCAGGGTCGGTGGAGGGCGGCACCAGGGACGCGATCCTGGATGCCACGCGCAACCGTTTGCTGGCCGACGGCTATGCCAACCTCTCCACGCGCAAGGTCGCCGCGGAGGCCGGCGTCCCCCTGAGCCAGCTGCACTACCACTTCGGCTCCAAGAACGGCTTGATCCTTACGCTGCTCGAGAAGGAGAACCGACGTCGGCTAGAACGGCAGCGCACGATGTATACCGAGGAGGCCGCGCTGTGGCAGCGCTACGAGCGCGCCTGCGACTTTCTCGAGGAGGACTTGGAGTCCGGTTACGTCCGAGTTCTGCAGGAAATGATCGCGGCAGGCTGGTCAGAGCCGGCTGTCGGTGCCGCGGTCAGGTCGCTGCTGTTCGGCTGGTACGAACTGCTCACCGACGTACTGCGAGAGGCCGAGGCGGCCCACGGTCCGCTCGGCCCGTTCACCGCGGAGGAATTGGCGACGTTGATCGGGAACTCGTTCATCGGATCGGAGTCCCTGCTGCTGCTCGGCTTCGATCGGTCGACCCTGCCGATCAGGTCGGCTCTGCGCCGGGTCGGGCAACTGTTCCGGGCCTGGGAGGACGCGCCGCAGCAACCGAGGAAAAGGTCCCGGTGAGGGCGACCGAGCCGCTCGACGCCGGAGTGGTCGAGCGCGACGGTGTCGGCCTCTTCTACGAGGTGTACGGCGAGGGCGCACCCACCATCGTCCTGTTGCCAACCTGGTCGATCATCCATTCGCGGTTCTGGAAGGCGCAGATCCCCTATCTGGCGCGGCACTATCGGGTGGTGACCTGGGACGGGCGCGGCAACGGTCGCTCCGGCCGGCCGGTAGGCCCGGCCGCCTACGACGACGTGGAGTTCGTCGCAGACGCGGTGGCGGTTCTGGACGCCACAGCCACCCAGCGGGCAATACTGGTGGGCCTGTCCGCAGGTGCGGTGTGGGGCGTGCACCTTGCCGCCGAGCACCCGACGCGGGTGCTCGGCCTAGTGGCGCTGGCTCCGGCTGTTGACGGGCCGGGTCTGCCAGAGCGCCAGATCTATGCCTTCGACGACGAACACGAGGCGACCGACGGCTGGGCCAAGTACAACGCCGCCTACTGGCAACGGGACTACGAGGGCTTCTTGCGGTTCTTCTTCGGACGGATGTTCACCGAGCCACACTCCACCAAGCAGATCGAGGACTGTGTGGGTTGGGCGTTGGAGACGGATCCGACGACGCTCACCGACACCACCCACGCGCTGCGCGCCCCCGCGCGGGAAACCGTTGCCTCGGCGTGCGAGCGGGTGGGGTGCCCGGTGTTGGTGGTGCACGGCGACGAGGATGCAATCAAAGCCCACGCCTGCGGCGTCGGAATGGCGCAGGTCACCGGCGGGTCGCTGGTCACGATCGGGGGAGGTGGGCACGGGCCACCAGGCCGAGATCCGGTGTTGATCAACACGCTGATCCGCCAGTTCGTGGACTCCGTCGTACCGCCTCCGCCGCGGCAGCGGACCTGGACCCGGGCACTGCGCCGGCCCAGACGGGCGCTGTACGTGTCTTCTCCGATCGGACTGGGCCACGCTCAGCGCGACATCGCGATCGCCGACGAGCTGCGCAAGTTGCATCCCGACCTGCAGATCGACTGGCTTGCCCAGCACCCGGTGACCACTGTTCTCGCCGCGCGAGGCGAGCGGATCCACCCCGCCTCGGCGTACCTGGCCAGCGAGTCGGCGGCAGTGGAGAGCGAGGCGGCCGAACACGACCTCCATGCCTTTCAGGCGATCCGCCGGATGGACGACACGCTGGTGAACAACTTCATGGTCTTCGCGGATCTGGTCCGCGACGAGCCGTACGACCTGTGGCTCGGGGACGAGGCGTGGGACGTCGACTACTTCCTGCACGAGAATCCCGAACTGAAGAACACCGCGTTTGTCTGGATGACCGACTTCGTCGGCTGGCTGCCGATGGCCTCCGGCGGTGCGGCAGAAGCGGCCCTCACCGCCGACTACAACGCCGAGATGATCGAGCAGCGGTCCCGGTTCCACCGGATCCGGGACCGGTCGATCTTCGTGGGCCGGCCCGAGGACATCGTCCCGGACCGCTTTGGGCCAGACCTGCCGGCGATCCGATCGTGGACCGAGGACAACTTCGACTTCGCCGGCTACATCACCGGGTTCGATCCCTCGGCGTACGCCGACACCGCGGCGTTGCGTTCCGAGCTCGACTACCGCCCCGACGAGCGGGTGTGCCTCGTCACCGTCGGGGGCTCCGGGGTCGGAGCGTCGCTGCTGCGCAAGGTGATCGCGGCGCACCCCCTGGCGGCTGAGAAAATCGACGGCCTGCGCACCGTGGTCGTAGCCGGGCCACGAATCGACATCGACTCACTGCCCGTCCCGCCGGGCGTGGAGGTACGCGGCTACGTTCCCGAGCTGTATCGCCACCTCGCGGCCTGCGACCTCGCCGTCGTACAGGGCGGACTGACGACCTGCATGGAACTGACGGCGAACCGGCGGCCGTTCCTCTACTTCCCGCTCGCGAACCACTTCGAGCAGAACTTCCATGTCCGCCACCGCCTCGACCAGTACGGGGCGGGGCAACGCATGGATTATCGCGAATCGGACCCCGACTCCATCGCCACGGCTATCACCGCCGCGATCGGCCGCCCGACGGAGTACCTGCCGGTGGAAGGAGACGGTGCGGTCCGAGCCGCCGCTC
>JACCXW010000087.1 GCA_013696785.1 Geodermatophilaceae bacterium
TCATGACCCGGTACGCCGGCCAGCACGAATTGATTTTCGAGCACACCGAGCAACCGCACGGCGCCCAGCGTCACCGCCAGCTCTTCGGTGAACTCGCGGCGAAGCGCCGCCTCCGCGGTCTCCCCGAACTCGATGCCGCCACCGAGCGGGCGGAAGAACTCAGCACCCCGGTCCTCGCCGCGGAAGACCAGCAGGTCATCCCCGCGCCGTACGACGGCGACGGCGATCGGCCGGATCGCGCCCAACGGCTCAGCGACGGGCGGCGAGCCAACGGGCAGCCTCCGCCGCCCAGTAAGTGAACACGAAATCCGCCCCGGCGCGCCGGATCGCGGTCAGCGTCTCCAGCACGGCCCGCTCACGGTCCAGCCAGCCGTTCGCCGCGGCCGCCTCGACCATCGCGTACTCCCCCGAGACCTGGTACGCCGCAACCGGAAGGTCTACCGCTGCACGAACGGCGGCGATCACGTCGAGGTAGGCCAGCGCCGGCTTGACCATCACCGCATCGGCGCCCTCAGCCACATCCAGGGCAACCTCACGCAGCGCCTCCTGCACCGATCCAGCCGGGTCCTGCTGGTATCCGCCCCGGTCGCCGAACTGCGGCGCCCCTTCCGCGGCCTCCCGAAACGGGCCGTAGAAGCAGGATGCGTACTTCGCCGAGTACGCGATGATCGGAAGCCCGGCGAAGCCGCCCCCGTCCAACGCGGATCGGATCGCGCCGACCTGCCCGTCCATCATTCCGCTCGGTGCAACGACGTGCGCCCCCGCGTTCGCCTGCGCGAGCGCAACCTCGGCGTACCGGTTGAGCGTCTCGTCGTTCGCGACGTCACCACCATCGATGACGCCGCAGTGCCCGTGATCGGTGTACTCGCACAGGCACAGGTCCGCCATCAGAACCGTGTCGTCCCCGAAATCGGCCCGCAGCGCAGCCAATGCACGGTTGACGATTCCGTCCACGGCGTCGGCCTGCGACCCGACGGAATCCTTGACAGCCGGTACCCCGAACAGCAGCAACCCGCCGACGCCGGCCTGCACCCCCTCATGGGCGGCCTTGCGCAGCGAATCCATGGTGTGCTGCACCACGCCGGGCATCGACGTCACGGGCACGGGCTCGGCGATGCCCTCCTTGACGAACATCGGCAGCACGAGGTCGCCCGGATCCAGCCGCACCTGCCGGACCAGCCCCCGGATAGCCGGAGTCGACCGAAGCCGCCGAGGTCGTGCCCCCGGAAACATGGCTGCCACCGGTCTCACCGAGCGCGAGTCCGCGCCCGGGGCTTCGTCGGCGGGCGGACGTCACTCTCGGCTTCGGCCTGCGATCGTGCGTACGCCGCCAGCGCGTCGACGAGCGGTTCCACGGCCGCCACGTCCGGCTGTACGTCCACGCGCAGCCCGAACTCCCGCGCCGTTGCGGCGGTCTGCGGCCCGATGCAGGCCACGACCGTGCGCGGGTGCGGCTTGCCGGCGATGCCGACGAGGTTGCGCACGGTGCTGGATGACGTAAAGCACACGGCGTCGAACCCGCCGCCCTTGATCGCTTCCCGGGTCTGAGCCGGTGGCGGAGCCGCCCGCACCGTCCGGTACGCCGTCACGTCGTCGATCTCCCAGCCACGATCACGCAGCCCCGCGGCCAGCGTCTCGGTCGCGATGTCCGCGCGCGGCAACAGGATGCGGTCGATGGGGTCGAGTACGTCGTCGTACGGCGGGAAGTCCTCGAGCAGGCCCTCGCTGGACTGTTCACCGCTCGGCACGACCTCGGGCCGGATGCCGAGTGCCTCGACCGCGGCGGCCGTCTGGTCACCGACGCAGGCGATCTTGACCCCGGCGAATGCGCGGGCGTCGAGGCCGAAGTCCGCGAAGCGTTCCCACACCGCTTTTACGGCGTTCGTCGACGTGAACACGATCCATCCATAGCGGCCGGTCACGAGGCCCTTGATGGCGCGCTCCATCTGGGCGGGCGTACGCGGCGGCTCGACGGCGATCGTCGCCACCTCCACCGGGATCGCTCCGTGCAGCTGCAGTCGCTCACTCATCACGCTGGCCTGCTCCTTGGTCCGCGGCACGAGTACCCGCCAGCCGTACAGTGCCCGGCTCTCCCACCACGACAGCTTCGATCGCTTGTCCACGGCGGGGCCGATGGTCAACACCACCATCCCGGTGAAGTCGGCAGCCATCCCGCCAGACGCCAGATCGTCCACAGTGGACACAACCGAGCGCTGACCGATGCCCGTGCCGTCGACGGTGATGCAAGCTGACGTACTCCCGATCAGGCCGCTCTTGACCAGCTCGGCGCAGGTCTCCCCGATCAGCTCGGCGGGCACCTGCAGTGCCAGCGTGCCCGGTGCCGTCGCGAGCGCCGCGAGATCGACGTTGGCACGCAGGTCCGCGGTCGCATGCGTCGAACCGACCGCGATGCCGGCGTACGCGGGGACAGCCGTACTCGCCGGCACGCCGGGAACGACATCGAAGGGCACCGCGGTCCTGGCGACCGTCAGGGTCTCCTTGACGACGGCGTCGCAGGTGAACGGATCACCGCTGACAAGACGCACGACGGTCTGGCCGGACCGTGCCTCGGCCAGCAACGCCTTGGCGACCTCTGCGGGGTCCCCGACGGCTGGTCGCACCTCGGCCCGGGTCGCGACTGCGAGGACAGCCGCACTCACGTCCGGATCGACGATGATCAACTCTGCCGCGGTCAGCACCCCGTTCGCCCGCATCGTCAACAGCCCGGGGTCGCTGGGACCGGCCCCGACGAAGATGATCCGGCCAGTTGGCTTTCGGGCGCGTGTCATTCAGGTGCTCCCATGAGTTCGGCAGCGCCGTCGGCGAGCAGGTCCGCGGCCAGCCGCCGACCCACTTCCTCAGCGCCGGTGACGGACCCGATGACCGACTGCCGGACAGCGTCGCTGCCGTCAATCGCGGTCACGGATCCGCGCAGGAAGAGTTCCATTCCGTCGTCGCCTTCTGCCACGAAGGCAAGCCCGCCCACCGGGGCGGAGCAGCCCGCTTCGAGGGCCTGCAGCAACGACCGCTCGGCGGCCGTAGCCGCACGGCTGTCGGGATCGTCGAGCATTGCGAGCAACTCCAACAGCTCCTTGTCGTCTTCTCGGCACTCCACCGCCAACGCCCCCTGGCCCGGGGCAGGCAACACCTGCAGCGGGTCGAGCACCTCGGTGATCGCATCCAGGCGGTCCAGGCGCAGCAGGCCGGCACGGGCGAGAACGACTCCGTCTAGCTCGCCGGAGACGACCTTTGCCAGCCGGGTGTCGACGTTTCCCCGTACGCCGACCAGGTCCATGCCGAGGCCGAGGGCGCGGATCTGCGCCACCCGCCGTGGCGCTCCCGTGCCGATACGGGCACCGTGCGGGAGCTCGCCCAAGGTGAGACCGTCGCGAGCCACCAGGGCGTCCCTCGGGTCCGCGCGCGGCGGCACCGCGGCGAGCGCGAGCCCCGATGCCTCCCCGGTCGGCAGGTCCTTGTAGGAGTGGACGGCGAGATCGACATCGCCTCGCAGCAATGCCTCGCGCAGCGCCGACACGAACACGCCGGTCCCGCCGATCTGCTCCAGCGGTGCCCCCGAGATGTCGCCGTACGTCGTCACCTCAACGAGGTCGACGTCCCGCGCGTGCTCGGCGATGAGGGTCGCCGCCACCCCGCCGGACTGGGCCATGGCCAGTCGGCTCCGACGCGTGCCGAGCCGCAGCCGCCTCACGGGTGGGTCTCCGCGGTGAGTTCGGCCGGTAGGGCAACGGCCTCGGCCAGGTCGAGGCGGTCCGGGTCGAGCCCGAACAGCTCGCGCAGCACGGCGGCGTAAGCCTCACCGCCCGGGACGCTTGCCAGTTCCTTGACCCGCACGGTCGGTGCGTGCAACAGCTTGTCCACGACGCGACGCACGGCGTTGGCGACCTCGACACGGTCATCGGGTCGCAGATCCGGCACCCGCCCGGCCAGTCGGAGCAACTCGGCATCGACCACCTCGGCGGCGTACGACCGCAGCGCCGCCACCGTCGGAGCGACCGCCACCGACCGTTGCCAGGTGACGAACCCCGCGACCTCCGCTTCGACGATCAACCGCGCGGCGGAGACGTCCTGCTGGCTCTGCGATCCGTCGAGCACCGCACGCAGGTGCTCGAGGTCGATGTAGGTGACCCCGGGCATGGCGGCCGCGGCCGGGTCGACGTCGCGTGGCAGCGCGAGGTCGAGGATCACTAGTGGCCGACCGTCACGGGCTGCCATCGCCCGCTCGATCACCTCGGCCGGGATGACGATGCCGGTGGCGCCCGTCGAGGCCAGTACGAGGTCGGCGGCGACAAGTTCGGCGTCCAGAGCGGCCATCTCCACGGCCCGGCCCGACAGGCTCTCCGCCAGCCGAGCGGCGTTGGCGCTGCTGCGATTGGCGATGACAAGGTCGGTGAGGCCGCGGCGGCGCATCGTCGTACCGGCCAGGGCTCCCATCGCGCCGGCTCCGACGACGACTGCCCGCCGCCCGGCCAGGTCCGGGCCCAGCACCTGCGCGGCGGCATCGAGGGCGACGGCGACGACCGAGGCGCCCACCCGGTCGATGCCGGTGTCGGTGTGCACCCGCTTGCCTACCCGCAACGCCTGCTGACACAACTCGTGCAGCACCCGGCCGACGGCGGACTCCTCACGGGCGAGCGCGTACGCCGAACGCAGCTGACCGAGCACCTGTGATTCGCCGACGACCATCGAGTCCAGCCCGGCCGCCACCGAGAACAGGTGCGCGACGGCGGCATCTTCGTAGTGGACGTACAGGTGGGCGCTCAGTTCGCCGGCCGGTTGCCCGCTCCGTTGGGAGAGCAGGGCGCTGACCTCGTTCACGCCGCCGTGGAATCGCTCCACGTCGGCCACGACCTCGATCCGGTTGCATGTGGACAGCAACACCGCCTCGTGCACGTGCTCGCCCTCGAGCAGTTCGTGCAACGCCTTACCGATGTCGTCACGGCCGAAGCTCGCCCGCTCCAGCAACGCCACCGGCGCCGTACGGTGCGACATCCCGACGATCAAGAGGCTCATGCGGACACCCCAGTGAAGCCGTTCACAACACAGCCTTGAGGCCGGCGGCCTTGCGCTGCTCATGGAAGGACAGGATCTGCAGTTCGACGGCCAGATCGACCTTGCGGACATCGACGTTGTCGGAGACGGAGAGCACGGCAGGAGCGAAGTTGAGGATGCTCGTCACACCGGCGGCGACGAGGCGGTCGCAAACCTCTTGCGCGGCGTCGGCCGGGGTGGCGATGACGCCGATCGACACCGCCTCCTGGGCGACGACGGCGGCAAGCTCGTCCATTCCCTGCACAGTCAGACCGGAGATGCCCTCACCGATACGGCGCGGATCGGCGTCGAAGAGTCCGGCGATCCGGAAGCCGCGGGAGCCGAAACCGGCGTACCCGGCCAAGGCGTGCCCGAGGTTTCCGACGCCGACGAGCACGACGGATCGGTGCTCGGTCACTCCGAGACAGGTGCTGATCTGCTCGCGCAGCACCTGCACCACGTACCCGACGCCCCGGGTTCCGAACGAGCCGAGGTAGGACAGGTCCTTGCGTAGCTTGGCCGAGTTGACGCCGGCGGCGTTCGCCAGCGCCTCGGAGGAAATGGTCGACAGGCCGCCGTCGGACAGGCTGCCGAGCACCCGTAGGTACACGGCGAGCCGCGCAACCGTCGCCTCGGGAATGGCTCGGCCTTCGGACAACTGCGCTCCAAACTGGGGTAGACGGCGACCTCAGCGCGCTGCAGCAAGGGGTCCTGCGAACCCATGGACAGGCTGTGGTATCGGCCTGCCCAGGTTAGTCGCTTGTGAACGTAGGCACAAAGTCGCGGCGCGGCCCGCTCAGGCGGTCAGCGTCGCCCGCAGCCGGTCCGGCTCGACCCGCCAGTACCCGTGCTCGCGCCCGTCGAGCAGGAACACCGGCAACCGATCGCCGTACTCGGCTCGCAGTTCGGGATCGCTGTCCACGTCGACCTCGCGTAGCTCCGCTCCGGTATCGGCGCAGATCTCGGCGAGCAGCGGCTTGGCCTGCTCGCAGAGGTGGCAGCCCACCCGGGTGAGCAGGGTCACCGTTTGCCGCCGCTTCGCCTGCCCGTGCCCGGTCACGACAGCCCCAGCTCTCGCAACCGGGCGCGGCTGACCTTGCCGGTGACCGAATGGGGCAGGTCGGGGACGAACCTCACCGCGGACGGGCACTTGAACCGGGCCAGGGACCGTTGGCAGTGCTCGATCAGTTCCGTCTCCCCAGGCGGGGATTCCGGCGCCGGTACGACGATGGCCCGCACCGACTCGCCGGTCAGGTCGTCCGGCGCTCCGACGACGGCCACGTCGCGGACGCCGGGGTGGGTGAGCAGCACCGCCTCGACCTCCTGGGGGTACACGTTGAAGCCGCTGACCAGGATGAGGTCCTTGAGCCGGTCGATCAGATGCAGGTCGCCGTCGTCGTCGAGAAAGCCGATGTCACCGGTGGCGAGCCATCCCTCGGCGTCCGGGCCGTCACGCCCGTCCGGCCAGTAGCCGGTGAAGACGTTCGGCCCGCGGACGGCGATCTGTCCGGTGTCCTCGCCCTCGTCAGGGTCCACCGGCTGGCCGTCTGAATCCCACAGCGCCAGTTCCACCCCCGACAGCGGCTGCCCGATCGAGCCTGGCTTGGGTCGTCGGCTGATCAGGGTGCTGGTCAGGACCGGGGCTGTCTCGGTGAGCCCGTACCCCTCGTACACGGGCACTTCGGTGACCTCGTGGATCGCGGCGAGGGCGCCGGCCGCCAACGGTGCCGCACCGGACAGGGCGATGCGCACATCGGTGAAGCCGCGCCGCAGTTCCTGCGGATCCAGCCGACTCCACATCACATACATCGGCGGGGCGCCAGCCACCATGCTGACCCGCTCCTCGGCCATGGTCCGCAGGCATCCTTGCGGGTCGAACCGCTCGACCAGGATCCCCGTCGCGCCGGCCCACACCTGCATCCCCAGCCCGACGTTGAGCCCGTAGATGTGAAACAACGGCAGAACCAGCAGCACGACGTCGTGCTCGGTCACCGGCGTCGGTTCGATGGCACCGACCTGCTCGAGGTTGGCGAGCATCGCCCGGTGGCTCAGCATCGCCCCCTTCGGCCGGCCGCTGGTCCCGCTCGTGTAGATCAGCACTGCCAAGTCGTCGTCACCTCTGGCCGGCACCCGCTCGTCGTCGCTGGACCCGTCGTCGTCGCTGGACCCGTCGTCGTCGCTGGACCCGTCGTCGTCGCCCGCATCGTCTTCGGCCTCCGCCTCGGCCATCTCGGCGGGTGCGAGGACGTGCCGCAATTGCGGCAGCTCCGCCTGGATGCCGGCGACCGTCGACGCGCCACCGTCGTCGGTGATCAGCGCGGCGGCCGTGGAGTCACTCAGGATGTGTCTCAGTTCGTTCACCGTGTAGCCGGTATTGACCGGTACGACGACGAGTCCCGCACGCAATGCGGCGAAGTAGTGCAGCGGAAAGTCGAGGGTATTCGCGAGCATGAGAGCCAACCGCTCCCCCGGTCGCATGCCGAGCCGGGCCAGCGTGGCGGCTCGACTCGACACCGCTTGTTCGAACTCGGCCCAGGTCGGGCGCTGATCCCCCGCCACGAAAGCGCACCGGGCACCGTGCCTGGCCGCGGCGCGGGTCACGAGGTCGGCCAGATTCTGCCGAGTGCCGCGGCCGCTGTCTGGCGCATTCGTGTGCTGGCCCATTCCACTCCTCGCTGGAGGCAACCCCTCCTGGACAACCGTCGAGGCCCATCCAAACTGTTTATGACTGTGAACCGAAGACTAGGCATGGACGCACTGGCAGAGAAACGTCAGCATGTGTGAGTGCGTTACGAGCCTGTTAGTAGATACATTGCCGCATACGGGGACTCACCGAACGTAGCGAGATGAGTCCGTGAGCGTTACCTCGCGGTGATGCTGCAGCTGGGTTGGCACAAATTCGGGAGGACGCACGTGGCCGGAGCGGAGACACCGCGCGTGGTGTCCTCTGCCGGCAGCAGTCCGCCCGATCCGGGCACACCGCGGCCGCGGCTCACCGCCGAGGGCACCGCGGGCCAGCCAGCCCCGCACCCGATCGGTCAACCCCCGGAGCCGGGCCATCACGTCGCCGCAGCGGGGACCGCCGCCGTACCAGGAGATGCCGCCGTACCAGGAGATGCCGCCGTACCAGGAGATGCCGCCGTACCAGACACCGCCGTACCAGGAGACGCCGCCGGACCGGGGGTCG